>JABHHM010000162.1 GCA_018671575.1 Methylococcales bacterium
GTGCCGTTAACATCAAATAAGCTGGTTCCATTAAAAGTGGTTGTTTGGATGATTCTTGAAATTTCTTGAGTCAACTGATCTGCTTCTTTTTGTAGGCCTGTTCGATCTTCAACTGTTCCATTAGAGGCTTGAACAGCAATTTCTCGTAATCTTTGAACGTTATTAGATACTTGACCTAATGCCCCTTCAGCAGTTTGTGCTAATGAGATACCATCTCCAGCATTTCTGATTGACTGGTCAATACCACGAATGTCTGAAGTTTGTTTTTGTGAGATAAAAAGTCCAGCCGCATCATCTTTGGCGCTGTTGATTCTAAGGCCAGTTGATAATCTTTCCAATGAAGTTCCCAATGTGCCTTGTGAGTTACTTAAACTTCTTTGTGCGAATAATGAATGTACGTTTGTGTTGATTGATAACATGGCCGATCCCCTAAGTATTTTTTAATTTGTTTTGTTTCTGTTACTTAGGTTATCGGTATTGAGTGGTTATTCTTTAGAAAAATTTCTTGCTATATGAAATGCCCCAATTAAAATCCCATAAATCATTCCATAAAAATGACTGTCAACCACAACAGGGATCTCTAGCAGTGAATTGAATTTGATGTTTTGACTGTGATTGATTTGGTCTGATATTATTTTGCCAATGAGTCCGATTAAAAGAATTAAAAATCCAATGTTTTTTGAAACTATCCATTGGCGAATAAAGCCCAGCGTATATAAACCATAGAGAATACCTGAAAATCCTGCATACCAATGAATTTGAGGATTGAATAGAGTAAAGCAAAGGCTAATAAAGCAACTGAGTAAAATAATATGGCTATGAATGTTTGTGGTGGTCATGGTTTGGTTATTTATTAAAGTAAATAATAAAAAACCGAGCATATTTGCAGTAAAATGGCTGGTATTTATGTGAATGAAATGTGCCGTCAGTATACGCCAATATTCATGAGAGCTGAAAATTTTTTGTTGGTACTTTAATAGGTCAAAAATATCCTGGTTCATTATGAATAATAAGGTCATCAGAATGAACCATGGGATGAAGACGTGTGTAATACATTTAATACTAATGATTAACGTTTCCAATGACCCGATTTGCCGCCAGATTTTTCCAGTAGCTGAACATCTTGAATAATCATGCCACGATCTACGGCTTTACACATATCATAAATAGTTAGCAATGCCACCTGAACAGAATTTAAAGCTTCCATCTCAACTCCTGTTTGCCCAATACATTCTGTGGTTGACGCACAATGAATGGTATTTTTATCGGTTTCAATTTCAAAATGAATTTCAACATGAGTCAGTGAGATAGGGTGGCATAAAGGAATTAATTCAGAGGTTTTTTTACTGGCCATGATGCCCGCAATTCTAGCGATACCAAGCACATCTCCTTTTTTATGACTACCTGATTGAATTAACTGTAAAGTATCAGATTGCATGGTAATTGTTCCTTGTGCAATTGCCATTCGATGTGATAAGTTTTTATCTCCCACATTGACCATGTGGGCATCACCTGACTGATTGAAGTGTGTTAATTGATTCATGGTGTATTTGTCTCCTAGTCTTAGATTTGAACATCCATAGGTTAAATTAATCAAAAAATAATTAATACCGTTAATACTGAAATTTTTATGGAAAATGATAATGAATGATACTAAACAACCAAAAGTAGGTTTTGTAAGTTTGGGTTGTCCCAAAGCATTGGTCGATTCTGAAAGAATATTGACCCAATTGAAAACAGAAGGTTACGATTTGGTGACAACTTATGATGAAGCAGATGTGGTGGTGATTAATACCTGTGGATTTATCAATGACGCGGTGGAAGAATCAATGGCTACCATTGGTGATGCCATGGCAGAAAATGGCAAGGTTATTGTTACTGGTTGTTTAGGTTCTCGTGATAATTCAATTTTAAAAGAATATCCAAATGTATTGGCTGTTTCAGGTGCTCATGCTTATGAAGAAGTCATGAATGCAGTGCATCAACATTTACCGCCAGTACATTCTCCATTGATTGATTTAGTGCCACCCCAAGGTATTAAGTTGACACCTAAGCATTATGCTTATCTTAAAATTTCAGAAGGCTGTAGTCATCAATGTACTTTTTGTATTATTCCAGATTTACGAGGAAATTTGGTGAGTCGTCCACTCCATGACGTGATGGAAGAAGCGCAACGTCTGGTCGATTCAGGTGTTAAAGAGTTATTGGTTATTTCTCAGGATACCAGTGCTTATGGTGTTGATGCACGATACCCCACTGATTTTTGGAATGGTCAGCCCGTTAAGCGACGTATGTGTGAAATGGTTGAGCAATTAAGTCGTTTGGGTATTTGGGTGCGTTTACATTACGTTTATCCTTATCCGCATGTGGATGAAATTATACCGTTGATGTCCGATGGACTGATTTTGCCTTATCTTGATATTCCCTTTCAACATGCCAGTCCCTCTATTCTGAAAAAAATGAAACGCCCTGCATTGAGTCAAAAAGTTTTAAACAGGATTCAATTATGGCGTAATATATGCCCTGAAATTACCTTGAGAAGCACCTTTATTGTTGGTTTTCCTGGTGAGACCGATGATGATTTTGATATGTTATTAGAATTTCTGGAAGATGCACAACTTGATCGAGTGGGGTGTTTTAAATATTCAGCTGTCGATGGTGCAAAAGCCAATGACTTGCCAAATCATGTTGATGAAGAAGTCAAACAAGAGCGTTTTGAACGCTTAATGGAATTACAAAATTGTATCAGTCAGGAAAAACTGGCTGAAAAAGTGGATTCAGTCATCACTGTCATGGTTGATGAAATACGTGAAGATGATGATATGGTGATTGCTAGAAGTCAGGGTGATGCCCCTGATATTGATGGTTTGGTTTATTTAGAAGATGTCGAAAACGATGGTTTAAAACCTGGTGACACTGTCAGAGTTAAAGTGATAGAGGCAGGGGAATATGATTTGTGGGCTGAATTGGTGGATGATGTTTGATTTTTAGGTTTTTTGTTGGTCATTTATTAAAAATGTGACGGGCGTCACAAAAAGATGGATGATAGTGACTATAATTTTATTAATCAAAAATATTTATGCGCATATAAAATATTGTATTGGTAGATTAAAGCGGTATTGTTGCGGAGGAGATATTGCTTCGAGTCTCTTTGTTGTAAATAGATTTTTCCCTTGTAAAACTCCAGTAGTACCCTAAGGCAACTTACATTCAGTTGCCTTTTTTTTACTCAAAAAACACATCATTTGCATTAAATACTGGGCCATCAACACAAACTCTCTTCATGCTGATGCCTAGTGTCGTTTTTATTGGAACCACGCAACCTGCGCATCCGCCAACGGCACATGCCATGTATTCTTCAAGAGAAACTTGACAGTCAACATTAAATTCGCGGGCTAAACTGGCTACCGCTTTTAACATGGGTGTTGGTCCACAGGAAAGGATGATTATTTGTTTTAATGTCGCTGTTGAACACTCTGTCAGCCAAAGACGAGCCAGATCCGTCACATAACCTTGATGACAACCTGCCATATCTGTCAGGCTTGTCAGGCGACTCGGAACGCCCCAGGATTCAAGTAATGGCATTGCAGCAATGACATCGTTTGGTATGCCATCAAGTAAAAATTGTGATGGTTTTGGGTTAAATGGAAAAGGTGTTTCTGAACCCATGATGACAAATGGTGAAAGGTGGTTGGTTTCTTTTGTAATGTTATGGGCCGCAAAAATCATCGGAGGAATACCAACCCCACCTCCAATTAATAAATACTTTCTGATTTGTGGTTGCAGTTGAAATTCTTTGCCAATGGGACCCATTACCTCAACAGTATCATTTGTTTTCAATGTTGCTAAATGGGTGGTACCTGAACCAACAATTCTAAATAAAATTTCAATCCAACCTGAGCTTTTAGAAACGAGTTGCAATGACAATGGTCTTTTTAGTAAATGCTGAGATCCACACTGTATCTGAACAAATTGGCCTGGCTTGGCACTTGTTGCACATTTGGGTGCCAGTAATCTTAAGATGTGCTGATTGCCCTTGAATTTCTTATTTGAAATAACGGTGCTGGATTCTACAAAAATACTGGGGTTTGTTGTCAAGTTAACACTCCATGAGTTAGAACGGGCACGAAATAACTTACGGTTCTTACTTCTATCTTCATGCCATCTTTAAACGATCTTCAATCACAAAATCTTGATGTAGAACGACTACATCGTCAATTTTTCTCAATCAGATCGTTTAAATCTAACATAAAGCTAAAACCAAGAACAGGAGGTTGTTTGGTACCCATTTATTATTGTGTTTTATATTGATAAGCAATCTGTCCATTGACTAAAGTCCAGATAACTTTTCCCTTTAATTCCCAATTCATGTAGGGGGTGTTATGACCTACGCTATTCATGGTTTCAGGGGTTAATTGCCAAATCATTTCGGGATCAAAAATACAGATATCAGCAGGTGCATTGATTGAAAGGTGTCCTGTGGGTATTTGTAGTATCTGAGCAGGGTTGTAACTTAATCGATTAATTAATGTGAAAAGGTCGAGTGAATTATTTTCTACCAGTTTTAATGCCAATGGTAAATAGCTGTCAAGTCCAGAAATTCCAGGTACAGTTTCAGGAAATGGTGCTAATTTTGCATCTTCACTCAATGGAGAATGATTAGAGCAAATGGCCTGGATGTCACCATTTTTCAAGTATTGTTTGAGTTGATCTTTATCTCTTTGGGTTCGTAATGGCGGTATGGTATGGCAATTGGTATTAAAATCTATGATGTCATATTCGGTTAGGTGTAGATGGTTGATGCTGACATCCGTAGTTACATTGAGTCCGTTTGCTCGTGCATGTGAAATCATTTCCACAGATTTTGCAGAACTGATTCGACAAAAATGAATTTTTACTTGAACCTCTTCTGCTAAAGCTAGGTCTGTTGCTACGGCAACTATTTCTGCAGTGGCTGGAATACCTGGTAGACCTAAGCGAGTGCTGATCATGCCTTCATGAACACAGCCTTGATTTTTTAGATGTGGATCTTCGGCGTGAATAAAAACAGTCAAGTTATGAGTTGAAGCATACTCCATTGCTCGACGTTGTATTAAGGTGTTGCTCATCGGATGAATGCCATTGCTAACTGCAATACATCCAGCTTTTTTCAAAGTGGCCATTTCGGTTAAATGTCGACCATCTAGTTCCGTAGTCAGTGCGCCGATGGGCAAGATTTTAGTTCCTCCAGATTCTGTAGAGCAACGTTTCATCATATCAACAATGGCAGGTGAGTCGATGGTGTTGGAAGTATCTGGCGGACAACAAAGTGTGGTAATCCCAGAGGCTGTTGAGGCTTTAACTTCTTCCATCTGAGTTGATCGGTATTCAATGTTGGGTTGTTGTAAGCGAACACTTAAGTCAATAAACCCTGGGCAAATAATTAGGTTGTTGGCATCAATGGTTTTGTCTGCATTAAAGCCATCAGGCGGGTTACCAATACCTACAATTTGCTGGTCAGCAATATATAGGTTTTTGGGTTCATCAATATTATTTTTTGGGTCAATTAAGTGACCATTGATTATTGCAATTTTTTTATTATAAGGCACGATTGGTTTTTCGAGTTAGAGGTTGAAAAACCAATCATATCTTGAAATGAGGAAATGTTGAAATGATTTATGAGGTTATTGGTTGCTACAGACAACCTTTTTCTCTCTACAATCCATTGAATTTCCTTCTTTACTGCATTTTTTTATGACATTGGCAACGGCAAGAATTTTTTTCGATGAGGTGGCTGTAAAAGTTCCGCTAAAGTTGGTTTTCAGTACACAAGCCCAGTCCGATGCCGATGATGACTGAGCTGAATTGGCTTCTTTTTCAAGTTTGGCGAGACTATTTTGTAATTGTATGACTGCTTTTTCCAGCAATAAAACTCGTTGTGATAATCTGTCAGACGAGGAGGTTTGCCCGCCAATCTGGATGACAATGGGTTGTTTGCTGGAATCACTGGCAAATAAGGATTGACTGAAAAGGCTGTAAGCGATGAATAAAATAACTGACTTCATGAAATCTCCATTAATTTAGGGGTAATGTTTGGGGTGTCCAGATTCTAACAAAAAAACACTCATCATCTTAACATCTATATTTCTATTTAATTAAATTTTTTAACAATGATGGATAAAGTACCGCAGCCAGGGCAATAAATTCTTGGGACGCTTTACTTCTTTGATCCAATTCAAAAACAGCTCTGCCTTCACTGAATGATCGACGATAAGCTGTTCTTTGGTGTAATCGTCTTTTGATTAATTTAATAGAGGGTAATGCAACCAATGCAGCAGCCGTTTCATCAGATTCTCTGACGGCATGATGAGTGTCTGCACGATTAATAAATGCCAAAATTTCTGGTTTTTTCTTTTTACCAAAAATATTGTCGATAATTTGTAAAAAACGTTGAGTAGACCAGACATCTGCCTGGCTTGGCTGTACGGGAACAATGATGCGATTGGCTAAAGCAATGGCTTGTTTCATTGATTCCATGTCGGCTGTTCCTACATCAATTAAAATGTGGCCTTTGCGACGTTTTAAATTGCCACTTAAAACTGATTTATCTAACACTTCAATAATAGGTTGGTATGCTTCCTCATACCTTACTTCGGTGACATCCGTTAATGTTGCTTGAGGATCAAGATCAAGTACGGTGATTTTTTGTTCGGCCATTGCTAACCAAACAGCCATATTAAAAGTCATCGTACTTTTGCCTGATCCGCCTTTAAGACTTCCAATGACTGTAATCATGGTGGTCTCTCCAATGATTTTTTGATGAAAGGATAAAAGTAATGAGTGGTAAAGTTACCTTGAACCACTCATCTTTTTAAGAATAGTAGGTGAACATAATTATTTTAACATAATTATGGCCATCTATTTATTACTTAGTTTTTGCAGGAGGAACTGGTTGAGGCTGAGGATATCCACCCCAAGGTTGGCCATAGTTATTGCCACCACGATAGCCATTATTATAGTAGCCGTTACCGTTACTATTTCCAGAGCCATTTCCATTACCCGCTCCACGACCACTGAAATTCATGCTGAAGTCTCCAGAACCATTACCGTTACCATTACCAGCGCCATTGCCTGATCCATCACCCCAGCCATTTCCACTGTTGTTATTACCCAATGGTCCCCAGTTTCCGCCATTCCATGGGCCATTGTTCCAAGGTCCATTGTTCCAGCCACCATTGTTCCATGGACCATTATTCCATGGTCCATTCCAGCCAGCACTTGCAGAACTCATTGATAATGTTGTTAATCCAACGACTGCAATAGTTGCAAGCATTTTAGAAATTCTTTTCATTCCATCACTCCAAAGTTATTATTTTAAATGTGTTTGTGAAAACAGTAATTTATTCCATTCTCAATACATCAATATAGACGCTATATTAGAAATGGATATATTTTTTTTATTATTGGGTATCAATAATATTTATATTGATGCTGGTAATGTGTCGATATGAACTAAATTTGAGTTTTCGCTAACTCTGCGTTTAAAAATGCCCTTCAAATGCTCATTTAAACGCGTGAATTTCGGTTTTTTGACAATTTATGTCTTGCCAGTGAACAAAATATCTTCACAAATTGTAAAGGTTATTTTTGAATCGTCCCTAAGGTAGCACGCAATAAATTAATCAACTTTCCCCCAAGGACGGTTGATCATTTCTTTGTCGCGAGTCCAGTCCTTAAAATTATTTTTCTTATCTTTAAATTTATACCAGTTTTTTTGTTCTTGTTGTTTGCCCCAGGGGCGCTCTCCATTGCCTTTTAGCCAGGGTTCTCTGGTTTTTTTATTGTTTTCAAATTTGTAATTGTTGGTTTTGTTATGGTTATTAGACTGTCTTTCAAATTTATAAGGATTACTTTTTTGTCCATATTGATATCTATCGTTATTGGTATTTTTTTCAAATCGATAAGGATGATTATATTTTTGATTTTCATCACCAAATTTATAAGTTGTTGATTTTGGCTTGGTGTGTTTTGAGTTATATTTTTGGTTGTCTTCAAATTTATAGTCAAATTTTTTGTCTGATTGAGGTTGGTTATGGTGATTCCAGGCGAGTAATTTAGGGACTGTTTCTAATGAATTGCTTGTTTCTGCATTAATGGTATTGAAAATAAATGATAAAAAGAGGATGGAAATTAGTTTATTTTTAATTATATTTATAGGCATGATGCTACCGTCTTTAGTGGTTGTAGTGGGCATGAAGTATGGTCAGTAGCTGTTTTAGCCATGTTTATGGGTGTTCCTTAATAAATAATAGCAACTTTAATGAATAAGTCATTAAACCTTAAGGATTTTTGGATTTAACTTAATTTGTTGATAACGTTTGGATTTAAATGTCTTATATATTAGATGCATTAAAAAAATCAGAAAGTGAAAGAAGTTGTGTGCAAGAGGTTGCTCCAGCAGAAGTTCATAAGAAGAGTGTTTATTCAGCCAATAATATTGCTAACAATTTTCACCGTTCTCGCTGGTTATTAATGGTTGTTGTTGCTGTTTTATTTTGTGCTGGTTTAATGATTTTTTTACCTCAAATTTATCATTCTAATGATTCTGTTGTTTATCGAAATTCTCAAATTGAAAAAAATATAAATCCACCAAAAAATGAAATTGTGACTCCTTCAACGATACAAACTCATTCAAAAGCCATTAGTAAATCATTAAAAAAACCAATTACTACTCAACTGAGTGAAGTCAAAAGTAATTCTGTCAGAGCATCATCTGAAAAAACAAATGTTCATCAAGTTAGTACAAAAACTGTCATAAAACAGTCTGTTTTAGATAACAATAAGCATGTAAAGGTTGGTTCTAGTGGTTTGCTGGTAACTCAACGAAATGCAAGTGAGTCTAAAAATAAAAAAGTGAACACTGAAGTGAAAATAACCGTCAGTCAGCCAAAAAATATTGAAAAATCAACAGTTGTTGTCAGTAGAAAAGCTGAGCAAGTTATTAAAAGCAAAAAAGCCGTAAAAAAAGTAACTGTTCAGGTTTTGCCAAAGAAAAAAATACCTGAAAAAAGGGTTGTTAAAAAAGTCTTACTGCAACCTGTAAAAATACAAAAGGTAAAAAGTCATCAAATAGAAGAAAAACCATTGAATATTTTAAATCAAGCGATCAATGTGGCTAAATTAGATCCTGTGATGGGCCTTAAAAAAAATAAAAATGAAATGAAGAGTAGTATTATTCAGCTAAAACACAAATCCTATGCATTTCAAAAAAAATTACCCAAAATGTCTATCAATGTGCATATGTATGACCAAGTTCCTCAAGACCGATTTGTGATGATCAATATGTCTCGTTATGAAGAGGGGGATTTGCTGGAAGGTAGCGTTTTGATCAAAGAAATCATACCAAAAGGAGTGGTCATGATGTTTGAAAATGAGGTGTTTATGTTAAAGCGGTAAGTTAGGGAAGATTCAAAATTAACTTTTACATTTGCTCGAACTAACGCATAAGATTCGATAAATCACATCTCATTTTTGCCCACAGGCTGTGTTACTCAAACAGTTGCTTCGTTCGACTATGCACCTGTTTTTGTTCTCGTTCCTTGGTTATTTTTAATCTCCAAAATAACGATAATGTCCTGTCATTTTATATTCAAACAATACATCTTCAATTTGTGGCCCTGTGCCAATATTATGGACGATTAAATAGCGTTTTTTATCGGTTGATTTTTTATTGATGACAATTCCAATATGGGGTAAGCGACCATTTAATTTCCAACTGACTAAATCTCCAGGAATAAAGTTATTCGCATTATTTGAGATGGGAATAGAGGCATTTTTCCGAGTAAAAAATACCCTCAAATTAGGCACACGCCGATGATCAATGTTGGAATCTGTTTTTTTTAGTCCCCAGTGATTAGGATACTTGTTAAATGCCCGTTTCATGTCTTCATGGAGTCGTTTCTGTAAATCAATGCCGATGGCGCGATAGCTACGAATGACAACATCTGAACAAACTCCAATATTGTTGGGTACATCTCCCATGGGGTATTTGAGTCTAATATATCTGCCGTCATAGGTGACTTGGTGAGTGGTGCGTTCAATAGCTGCATTAACCAATAAGCTTGGCTTTGACGTTGCTGACGCTAACGAGGAAAAAAGTAATAAAAAAATAAAGTGATGCATGGTTAGGCAACTCGCAATAAATTAGAAATTGACAAATCTTCCCTAAGTATAAACTCAAACTCAGTATTTTGAATAGCGTGTTTTCAGGTTAACCTTGTGCAGACTCGTATTTTTCCTAAATGATCTAGTATTTTACCGAAGTGTTTTGCATTTTTTCTTTGAGTATAATTTTTTTGTCTTTAACGATAAAGGCAAAAATTAAATTATATATTAAGTATAAGCAGGAGAATTACAGTGAGTTTTTTTTCAAAATTAATGACACCTAACAAGCAGCAAAAACAACAAGCGGTTGAGGTTACTATTGATGGTCCTGATGGTAAAGCTAAAAAATTAACCTTGTATCTTTTTGAATCATGCCCTTTTTGTGTTCGAGTTTTGAAGGTTATTAAGAATAAAAAACTTCAGTTAGAAATGAGGGATACCATGAAAAATCAACAGTATGAAGATGAGTTGGTTCGAGGTGGTGGAAATAGTCAGGTACCTTGTTTAAAAATTACAGGCAATAAAGATGATTATTGGATGTATGAGTCTTCCGATATTATTCATTATATTGAAAAACAATTTGCTTAAAATTACATTCACATTTTGAGTAGATGGTCTATTCTATAATAAATATATTAATGGCTATTTTAATTATTTTGCGATAATGAAGTGTCCATTCATAATAAACATATTGCCGTTAAGGTGATATTATTATGCCATTTGTAATAAATGGAGCTATGTTTATTATTTATTTGAAAACAACAATAAAGGTAGTCTGTCTATGAACTCAATCAATATCTCAAGTTTTTTGGGAAATTTAAAATTTAATGCGATAACAGGAATTGGTTTTGCTGTGCTGTTAGCCACTCCAGTTAGTTTGATTCAAGCGGGTAATTTGTCGATAGATGTGGCAACCGAAAATTATGGACAAGGTCTTGCAAATGCATCCGTTTGTCTTGGTACTAACGCCAGTCCAACAATTTATGGGGCAAGACTGTCTAATAAGAAAGGTCGAGCCACTTTTGCCGATGTTCCCAATGGTAAATTATTGGTGACAGTTTCAAAAGATGGATATCGAGGACATTCAAGAAGTTTTAACAAGGGTCAGGGATCTTCTGTTTATGTGCCGTTGCGCCAAGGCGGAGGTGGCGCAACATGTACACAGGCAGTGGTCAAACAAGATAATTCTGGCTCTCGTACAAAACAACAAACCAGCCGTTTTTTACAGCTGAGTTCATTGAAAATAAATCGCAGTGCTTCCAGTACACGATCTCAGTCAGTATCATTGAATCATATCTCCAGTGGCTCTCCGACTCAGTATAGAGCCAGTGAGAAAAGAGATTTTAGTGATGCCAAATGGGAAGATTATAGTGCGACACCCTCATATACTTTGAGTAGTGGAAAAGGAATGAAAACTGTCTTTTTTCAAGTTCGTAAAGTGGTTAAAATGAGTAAAGGTGAAATTACTCGTGATTCTGTTGTTGTGAGTGATGGAATTCGATTGTATTGATTTTTATTATATTAATCTTGAATACTTGTGTTATCCAACTTAAAATGCCCGTAATTTACGGGCATTTTTTTTGCGTATAATTTTTTCAGGCTATTCATGGTAAATCCCATATATATTGCTGTTGGTGGTGCATTAGGTGCATTGTTTAGATATTGGCTGGCTACGGGCATTGATCATTTGTTAGGGAAAAGTTTTCCGTATGGAACATTATTTATTAATGTTGTTGGTTCGTTTCTGATTGGTTTTACTTATATTTACTTGCTTGAAAAGTTAACCATTTCTGTTGAGTTGCGTACTGCTATTTTGGTTGGGTTTTTAGGTGCTTTTACTACTTTTTCAACCTTTTCTTTTGAAACTTTTGTTTTACTGCAAAATGGTGCTTTGGTTAAAGCTATGCTCAATATCACTCTCAGTCTTTTTATGTGTTTGCTGGCGGTTTGGGCGGGGACTTTTTTAGGACGACAATTTTAAAGCTGAATTAAGCGGCTTGCCCGCTTCAATGATAACTTGTCCCTTTGCGGGATAATATTAAATTTCAAAGAATAAAGGTAGTCATCATGTTAGACCCAAATCTATTCCGTAATGAGTTGGATGCAACCGCAACATTACTCAAAAAACGATTCGTTGAGCTTGATGTTGAGTTGATAAAGTCATTAGAAACTCGACGTAAAGAAACTCAGGTATTGACTCAGAACTTGCAAAATGAGCGTAATATTAAGTCGAAATCAATCGGTAAAGCCAAAGCCAAAGGTGAAGATATTCAACCATTGTTGAATGAAGTGTCTGATTTGGGAGAAAAGTTGACTCAGGCTGAATCAAGCCAGGATGAGATTTTAGATCAATTGAACCAGATTTTTGTGGGTATTCCTAATATTTCTCATGAAAGTGTTCCTGTGGGTAAAACAGAAGAAGATAATTTAGAAGTTAGACGATGGAGTGAACCAAAAAGTTTTGATTTTGATGTGAAAGACCATGTGGATTTAGGCGAACAATCAACCTCGATGGATTTTGAGGTTGCAGTAACCATTACGGGGTCTCGATTTGTTTCATTGAATGGTGCTTTAGCAAGAATGCATCGTGCATTGATTCAATTGATGTTAGATACACATACAATGGACCATGGTTATCAAGAGGTTTATGTTCCTTATTTGGTTAACGAAGACAGCTTGAAAGGAACGGGGCAATTACCTAAATTTGCCGAAGAATTATATAAAATTGAAGGGGATGTTCCGTTCTATTTAATTCCAACAGCAGAAGTTCCTGTCACCAATATGGTGCGTGGAAAAATTCTCAAAGCAGATGATTTTCCTTGTAAATTTGTTGCTCATACGCCCTGTTTTAGAAGTGAGGCAGGGGCATATGGCAAAGATACTCGTGGTATGATTCGTCAGCATCAATTTGAAAAAGTTGAGTTGGTACAAATGATAAAACCTGAAAATTCTTATCAAGCACTGGAAGAATTAACAGGGCATGCTGAGGCTATTTTGCAAAAACTGGATCTGCCTTATCGTGTGGTGACATTGTGTACAGGAGACCTGGGTTTTTCATCCGCAAAAACGTACGATTTAGAAGTTTGGTTGCCTGGTCAAGATGCTTTTAGAGAAATTTCTTCATGTAGTAATTTTGAAGATTTTCAGGCGAGGAGATTGAAAGCGCGGTGGAGAAATCCAGATGCCAAAAAACCTCAGTTAATTCATACCGTTAACGGTTCTGGTTTAGCTGTTGGGCGGACTTTAGTGGCTGTCATGGAAAACTACCAAACAGACACTGGTAACATAAGAGTTCCTGATGTTTTGCAACCTTACATGGGCGGAATGAAAACATTGTTCAGTTAGAGGTCACGCAAAAAATAAATATCCAGCTTATTTGTACCCAAGGGGCATGAACTTTTTTTGCCTTAAAGGCGAACAAAAATCTGCGCAATTTGGATAGTCATTGCGTGACCCCTTAATCCAGTAAAATATTCAGAGAAAAAGTCATGAATACAGTTAATATTGAATATTTCTTTAGTTTTTCTGCGACAGAAACGGATGTCAATTTAAGTTTGGAATTGGACTCAAAGTCACTAGAAATCAGCAACCCACCTTCAAATAATCTGCCTGAATGGACGTTACTTAAAAACCATCAATGTCCTAATTGTCCATTAGATTCCTCTATAACTTATTGTCCATTGGCGGTTAATTTGTTATCAATTACGGAATCATTTGAGCCTTATGTGTCATTTGATAATGTCAGTATGAAAGTGGTGACTAATGAGAGAACGGTTTTAAAAGAGACAACTTTGCAACGAGCAATCAGCTCATTGATGGGATTGATTGTTGCTGTCAGTGGTTGCCCTAATTCTCAATTTTTCAGGCCCATGGCTAACTTTCATTTACCTTTTTCCAGTGAAGAAGAAACCATTTATCGTGCAACCTCGATGTATTTATTGGCTCAATATTTTGTCAGTAAGTCAGGGCCAGCAATGGACTGTAGTTTCAAGGGGTTAACCGATATCTATAAAGAAATGCAAATTGTTAATGCTTCTATTGCCAAACGCTTGAGAGATGCCAGTAAAACAGATTCGGGTGTTAATGCCTTGGTGTCACTTGATCTTTACGCCAAAGCAATGCCGTTTGTTATTGATGAAAAATTAGAAGAACTTGAATATATGTTTGCAACTTATTTAAAAGCATCAGAAAAATGAAGTTTCTAAAATTTTAATTTTTACCATGAAGTGTATGAGGCATGAGTTTTTTCTTCATTATCTTCATGCGTTTCATCGTTAATTCAATTTATTGCGTGTTACCTTTCGCAAATTGTAAAGGTTATTTTTGAATTGCCCCTTATATTAATAATAATTTAAACTTGCCCATTAGGGGGGGGGCGGAATGGAGATTAATGTATGCAATCACTTTCAAGTCAAATTAGCAGTGATTTAATCAAAGAAGTTACTCCCAATTCATTTATTTTTGAAATAGAAAATGCATTGCCTAAAGAAATTTGTGCAGAAATGATCAGCCGTTTTGAAAATAACCCATCTCAACAATATTTTGGTCGATTAGGTCAGCAGCAAAATATGAATCGAGATATTAAGCGATCGACAGATTTAGTGGTCAGTGGTAAATCTGATTGGCAAGATATAGAAGGTTTTTTATTTCGTTCAGCCACTATGGTGCTGGAAGAATTTAGAGAGTCTTATGCGTTTTTTCGGGGGGCTTTCAAAGATATGGGGTATGCGATACAGCGTACTCGACCTGGTGAAGGCTATCATTGGCATATTGATGGTGGCAGTCATGAGTTTTCCCAAAGACAATTGGTGATTGTTTGGTATTTAAATGATGTTGCAGGACCTGGTGGTGAAACAGAGTTTTTATTTCAGAATGTTAAAGTTAAGCCGTCTGCGGGTAAAATGGTGATTTTCCCACCGTTTTGGACACATGAACATCAGGGAGTTACTTTGGAGCAAGGTGTGAAGTATATTGCAACCACTTGGATTATTTTTGCATAAAAATATTTCGTGCTCATTCCTTGTTTTGGCTTTTATTTTGCATCTCAAATACCGTTAAAAAATATGTGTAAATAGAGTATAAATTATTAAATATTTAGTACATCATATGTAATGATGTGCTGGAAATCAGGATTAAATTAAACCAAGTAATGACATAAAACAATGAAAATATTTGTCATTTTTAACACAAATAATTAAGAATCCTCCTGTCTTTCCAGGCCGCTTGTAGTGACCACCTTTACAACCAATCGATGTCTGGAGAATTTAATATGACGAATGAAGCTGAATCCCAATCTCAAGAACCAAACCAAGAAGCTAATAATGATCGACTCTGTTTATTGGATTCACGTTATTGTTTTCGTCTAAACCCTAAAGAAAATAATGTGCCTCGATTGGGTGTGGGAGCCAGTGCTATCGTATTAGATGGTGTTGATACCAAATCCAATGCAGAAGTGGCGATTAAATTTGTACAAATGTATAAAGGTACTTCTCCGCTGAGTGAAGTTGAAGCGAGAGAGCGTTTTTTTGACCGTGAAGTGATTAAAACCAAATCATTAATTAATGAGTCATTTTTATTAGAATATCTGGATGATGAATTATTAAGTTCTGATGATTTGATTTTGTTAAGTTCATCAACAGGTGTGACTGCTTATGATGTTAAAAACTTATCAGCAGACATTATTGGTGCTGATGTTAGGTCGGCATTAGATGATTTAAACAGTTATATCAAAACCAAACCAGTGGATGATATTGAAGATTATGACTGGAATGAAGAGTTATACGAAAAGCGAACTCAACTGCGTAAATTGGTTAGAAAATCTAATAAATCAGACGTTAGAAATGTCCAAATATTAAATGGGCAGAGATTTCTGGTGACTAAAAAATATCAGACAACATTAAGTCGTTTGTTGGTGCAGCAGCCTAATTTACCTTCAGATGAAAAACTGGAATTAATCCTCGAATTAATAAAATCAATCAAACAAATTCATACGGTTGGCATCACTCACGGTGATCTGTGTCCTGACAATATTATGTTGAAATTGTCTTCACACATTAATAAAGAATTGGCCAGTGAAGTTAAAGAGCATGGTATTTTGCCAAAATATCTTTATGAACTACAAACTGTTTTGATTGATTTGGGTCGAGTGGTTAAAGGTGACATGGAAAGTCGAGATCAAATTCCTGTCGGTTTACCAGTCAGAGAAGTCAATAATAGAGTGACTTATGCCGCCAATGAAGTGGCTGCAATGTCTGAACGCCTGCCTTTTGAAAGATATCGAATTACTTACAGTCAAGGAGATTTAGTTTTAGAGCCTATTTGGGAATTTGATCATCTAAAAGATTCTGATGAATGGTTGGGTGAATTAACCATTAATCCTGATGGTGAATCGGATGTCATCAATAAAGGTCGCCGTATCGGTATGATGTTTAGAAAAGGTGATGTTTTATATAATTCCATTTCAGGTTTTGTGATTAAACAAGTGTCTGATGAGAAAATTATTTTAGGTACAGAAAATATTTACCAACCTGATTATGAGCATTTTACTTTAAGAAAAGTGCCGTCAGAAGAATATTTAGAGGGTTGTCAGGAGGGGCATCAATGGGAATATGACGATATTTTATACGTCAGTTACCAACAAGGTATTCCTGCTGATTTTTTTGCACTGGGTATTGTAATCGTTGAAACGGTGGTTGGAAAAATGATTGGTCCCAATGCACTGAGAGTTTTTTCTGATCATTGTAAACGTATTGTAGTTGGCTCACAAACAGCTGCCGAGTTGACGGAAAATAAAGATTTAAAGCCTGTGTTAGACGCTTTTAAAGCATTAGACCTTGCTGACCTTTTTGAAATTGTATTGAAATGTGTTATTAGGGGTAATAAAAAATTGGGCTATTATTGTGCCTCACATTCAGATAATTCACCCATTGCTACCATTCGTTTGCAAAGTGATTTTACCCGTTTTTTCCAGAAAGTGATTGCCGTACATTCGCAAACAGAAGTCAATAACCAATTACGAAACTTGGGTGAGCAGGTTGATAAATATAAAAATGTATTAGGCCCTGATCTGGATCGAACAGCTATTTTTAAAGAAATTGGTTTAACCAAGGTTCAGCTGGATGAGTTGAAGCTTAATAACGGTCAACTAAAAGAGGAAAATTCAACACAAAGCCAAAATTTAGCAAGCTTACAAACTTCGGTTGATGATAATAAAAAACTCAATCAAGAGTTACAAGAAAAATTGTCTCAAGCTGAAAGTTTGGCAGCAGCCCTTAAATTAGAAGTAGATTCATTGACAAAATTAAGTGGTGATCAATTAAGCCAAATAGAGAGTCAGGAATCAAAACTTTCTGACCTTAATGGGCAAATTACATCTTCCAATCAACAAGCTGATGATCTGACATCCTCCAAACAAGAATTACAAGATAATCTGGATGACATGACCAATAAATATCAAGACTCTAATGCAAAAGAACAAGATGCCAGTGCAAAAATCACAACCATGGAAAATGAAATGAAAAATTTTATTGAGGACTATGGAAACGATTTTTCTAAATTTGTTAAAGGTTGGGGGTCAAAAAAACCAACGGTAGAAATGTTGAAAGTATTTGAAAGTGCTTTAATGGGATCTGAATCAGATTAATCAAGCTACTCTGTAATTTATCGGGGTTGATTTTTGCCCCGATAATTCTAAAATCCCACCTTTTGTAGATATATCTGCCTACCCGTATCAATCACCTTGATGATAATCATATGTTGAGTTTCAGCATTAATCTGAATATTTTTAGTTAAATTTGAATATTGACTTTTTAAACGGATTGTCTGTTTTTCTGGTTCAATAAATGTACGAATAATTTGAGTGGTTGAGGGTAATGTCAGCCAACTTCTTAAATCAGCTCTTTCACTGATGATATTGTAAACAGTTGAAATAAAGCCACCGATGGCTCCTGCATGTTGTTCTGAGTTTTTGGTGATTTGATGTTTGGTCACCGCTCTGCCTATTTGTCTGATAATCATTGATAGACGTTTTTCCTGTAGTGATTTGGCTGCTAATAAATTAATGTTTGATACCATTTTAGATTGTTTGCTTTGCTGATTTAAGTAAAGTTTGAGTTTGTAGGGAGCGTGATTCAATGAGCGATAAGTTGGAAATGAGATCGCTAATAAATCTCCTGAAAAAGTATAAAAGGGCAATGATATTTCACGTTTTTTTGCCACCAGACCTTGTTCGTATAAAATAATTAGTTGAGGTTTGTTGAGATAATTATTGGTAGGAAAAGATTTTGATAATCCTGTTTTATAACCAAGACGTTTTACATCTGCTTGTAAATAATGGTTGCCAGGGTTGAGTTCTAAAGCTTTTTTATAGTCAATATAAGCATCATTCCATTCTTTACGTAATTCATAAATCAGTCCTGATAGATAATAGGCATATCCATTAACCAATGAATTTTTTAATGTTGAGGTTTGTTCATCAATTTGAAGGAACGAATCAGATAAAGATGACTGATTAACCGATTGTGATAATAATGAATTTTTTGATTTTTGTTTGGCTTTATCCAATTCCTTTTCATGGTTTGATAATGCTTGTTTTTGAATGCTATTAATCCGTCTGATTTCTACAGCCGCACCCTCAAGGTCTTTTTGGAATAAATAGTTCATGGCCTGAAAGGTGTGAACCAATATTTTTTCGTAGCTGTCACCTTGATAAGGTAATGCATTATCATTGATTAACAAGGCATTGCCTTGTCGGCCAGCTTCACTTAATCGAATAACTGCCTGTTGTTCCTGCGTTTTAAATATTTCAATGGCATTATTAAATTGTCGCAAACTTTCTGAATGGTTTTGTTGAATTTGGGCAATTCTAGCGGCTTCCATGTGGCGCAGTAATTTATCTGCTCCTGTGAGGGGGAGGGCAAAAGATGAGGTGGTTTTCGGTTGATTTATTTGGTCAATGAGAGGCCTGATTTGTTCAGGATAGGATTTGAAAAGACTGCCAGTGGTACAGCCAGATAAAACAATTAAGCCGATAATAAGCGGTCTCTTCAGCAAGTTTCGTGATATTTGCCATCTAGGAGGCTGTCCGAAAACGCATCTTTCCGCCAGAACTACGTTAAAATTCGGCTCAAAATGCTCATTTACACCAGTAAACTGCGCTTTTTCGCCAGATTTTGCCTTGTTCTGAAGAAAATCTGCATTCTCGGACAGCCTCCTAGGGTTGATAAAAGAATGAATGATTTGAGTCAATTTCATTTGATAGGTAAACGCCTGGCTCCCCAATTTTCTGCTTGATGATTAAAATGTCCTGCACACGTTGTGTGGCAATTAGGGCATTGATTGATGTTGGTTAATTGCCATCGACCAAGGGTGTAACCCATTCTTTCAATCAATAAATGACCACAATTAGAGCAGTAGGTTGAACCACCCTCAGTATCTTGTACATTGCCAGTATAGACAAAATTTAAGCCGTTAAGTTTCGCAATTTGGCGAGCTTTTTGTAATGTCAGTATGGAGGTTCTGGGTTTGTTTTGCATTTTCCAGTCAGGATGGAAAGCGGTGAAATGAATGGGTACATCAAAACCTAAGTTTTCTGCAATCCATTGTGTCATATTGTTGAGTTCTTCCTCAGAGTCGTTTTCTCCTGGAATGAGTAAGGTGGTAATTTCAAACCAGACATTGGTTTCATGTTTGAGGTATTTCAGTGTCTCAAGTACGGGTTGTAAATGCCCTCCTGTAACTTTCCAGTAAAATTTTTCAGTAAATGCTTTGAGATCAACATTGGCTGCATCCATGTGTTGAAAAAATGCTTGCTGTGCGTCATTTTGAATGTAACCTGCGGTCACTGCCACGGAGTAAATGTTATTAGCGTGGGCTGCTTGTGCGGTATCAATGGCGTATTCTAAAAAGATAACGGGATCATTATAGGTGTAAGCAATGCTTTTGCACTGGTGTCGTAATGCCATTTGGGTGATGGCTTCGGGTGAAGCTTCTGAGGCTAAAATGTCTTTTTCTTTGGATTTACTCATGCTCCAGTTCTGACAAAATTTACAGGCCAAGTTACAACCCGCCGTACCAAAAGATAAAATTGCACTGCCAGGATAAAACTGATTCAATGGTTTTTTTTCAATTGGATCAATGCAAAACCCACTGGAGCGTCCATAGGTGGTCAATACCACTTGATCATTGTGTCTTGCTCGGACAAAACACATGCCAGATTGACCCTCACGAAGCTTACATTCACGAGGACAAACATCACACTGAATACGATTGTCATCAATGGCATGCCAGAATTTGGTGGGTATGGTAGATTGAATATTCATTAGTCAGATATTTAAGATTGGAGTAAACTGATTTATTCTAATTATACACTGGTTTTTCATGAAAATATTATCTCTGAGCACAATAATGACTTTACTGAAAAGAATTTTTTTACAATTGCGGATAACAATATGTTTGTGCCCGATGTTGTTTCTACCTGTTCAAAATGCTTATTGCCAAATCAAAAATGTTATTCTGATGATTGGTGATGGTATGGGGCCTCAACAAGTGGCTTTGGCATTACTGTATCAACAGGTTCAATCTCAACGTGACTCGCAAATTCCGATGCTGGCATTACAAAGAATCATGCAACAAGGAGAAGTTGGTTTGATGATGACACAACCTTATCAAAAATTGGTGGTAGATTCTGCTTGTTCTGCTTCGCAACTGGCAACAGGGCAATATTCACGTTCTGAAATGATTGCTTTGGATAAAGAGGGTAATCCATTGCCAACCATTTTGGAAAAAGCCAAGTTGCAAGGTAAAAGTGTGGGGTTGGTGTCGGATACTCGAATAACTCATGCAACACCTGCATCCTTTGCTACTCATGTCGCTCATCGACATCAGGAAAATGAAATTGCAGAACAATTATTAGAAGCTCAAGTTGATGTTCTTTTGTCAGGAGGACTTCGATATTTTTTACCGAATACCATGAATAAAACGACGACTGACAAATTACGTCAGTTAATTCCGCCCAGACTGTCTCTAAAGTCAAAACGAAAAGATAATAAGAACCTGATTCTACGGGCAAAACAACAAAATTATGATTTGGTTTTTAATCGAAATCAGTTGTTAGAGACGACCTATAATCCCCATAAAAAATTATTGGGATTATTTACATCGTCGGCAATGCCTGATGCAATCAAAGCCGTTCAAAATAAACGAAGCATACCCAGTTTGTCAGAAATGTCACAGGTTGCAATTAATCGACTGGCAAAAAATCCACAAGGTTTTTTTTTGATGATTGAGGCAGGTCAGATTGATTGGGCTGGGCATGCCAATGATGTTGGAACTTTATTACATGAAATGTTGCGATTTAATCAAGCATTACAAGCGGTGATGCAATGGGTTGATGGTCGAGATGATACTTTATTGGTGGTAACGGCAGATCATGAAACGGGATCATTTGGTTTTACTTATTCATCTTTTGAAGTGCCGAAAGCGACCTCTTTAACAGGAAGTCAATTCAGGAACAGGTCATTTAAAGCCAATTATAATTTTGCGTCTCCCAATATTTTATTTAAAATTTATCGACAGAAAATGAGTCTACATAATCTGGTTAGAAAATTTAAAAAATTACCGAGAAATAAGCAAACAGCCAGTCAATTAATGCATTTGGTTAATGCTAATTTAGCATTCAAAATTACCCGTCAGCAGGCAGTTCAACTCATTCAACAAGACCAACAAAGAGTGAATCAAACAACAGGATTATTAATCTCGAATGTGACGCAATATTTTTATCCTTATAGTGTTAATGCCTTTGCTGCTGCCATTGCCAGAGCTATTTCTCCTCAGCAATCGGTTGTTTGGGGGACTGGAACGCATACCTCAACACCTGTGCCAGTGATTGCCTATGGTCAGCCAGATAAAGTCATTAAACAGTTTGATGGAATGCATCACAGTACCGAAATTGGACGACTGATGATGGAGTTGTTTTTAAAAAAACAATAATTAACCCAGTAAAATAAAAATATATCGGAACTTTAGCAAAAGTCATCTGTCTTTATAACATAACATTATTAACGAATAGGAGAAGCCCTAATGGGGCAAAGCGCCATTGACCTAGATTTGGTCAACAGAACGTTGCAGGGGGATAAAAAAGCATTTGATTTATTGGTGCAAAAATATCAGCAAAAAATAATCAATCTCATCATGAGGTATGTGAAAGATTTTAATGATGCTTGTGATGTTGCTCAGGAAGCTTTTATTAATGCTTATAGAGCTTTATCAAAATTTCGTCAGGACAGTGCTTTTTATACTTGGTTATATCGAATTGCAGTCAATACCGCAAAAAACTTTTTATCATCGAGAAATCGTCGAAAAGAAGTGGATATTTTAGATGATGATTCAGAAGACTCATATTCGGAACATTTACTAAAAGATACCGCAACACCTGAAAACTATAGTTTAAGGGATGAAATTGCTGAAACGGTAAATTCTGCGATTAATCGGTTACCCGAAGAATTAAAAACGACCCTGGTTTTGCGTGAAATTGATGGCCTGAGTTATGAAGAAATTGCAAATGTTTTGGAATGTCCTATCGGTACCGTTCGATCTCGCATATTTAGAGCACGAGAAGCGGTCGACAAAGTATTAAAACCATTGTTAGAAAATGTCAGTTACAAGGTGTGATCATGAAGCAAACATTAGATGAACAACTTTCCAGTTTAGTTGATGATGAATTACATGGCAAAGAGAGAGATTTTTTAATTGATCAATTAAAAAAAGATCCTGCAAAACAAGCATGTTGGAATCGTTACCATTTGATTGGTGATGTGATGAAAGAGCAAGTTGCTGATTATCGTTTGCCAGATATCAGTCAACGGGTTTCTCTGCAATTAAAAAATGAATCGGTGGTGATCAAACCAAAACAATTTTTTAAAAAAGATTTTTTACGACCCATGCCAGGGTTGGCAATTGCGGCATCAGTGGTTATTTTAGCCATGGTGGGGGTCAACTTTATTCCTGGAAATATGACGACAGGTGTTGATTCAACACTTGCTAACTTTTCAAATAATGGTGCCAACAAAGGCGATTATGATCTTGAGCAACTGAATTCAGGGAATCAATCTATTGTTCAATTTGTTTCAAATACCATTAATATTAATCGTCAGGTTGTTCCAAAAGGTTATCAGTTAAGTTGGTATGATCAGTTGTCTAAAAATAGTCAGGGAACTTCCGAAATGATGATCATCAGTAACGGCATTAAACCTGTAACGGTTTATGTTGATAAAAATAATAACCAACATATTAATAATGTTTTTAGTAAGCAACTGAATGGGTTTAAGATTACGGTGGTTGGAGAAGCGTCCAATGTTACTTTGAGATCAATCGGTGATGCCATTGTAGTTCCAGATAAAGCAATGAATAAATAATGATAGAAGAACAAGCAACCATCATAAAGGTCTTTGATGATATTGCGTGGCTGGATGTTAAATCAGCTGGTTGTGGTGGTTGCCAGAAAAGCCAGCAATGTGGTATGAACTGGTTGCCTAAGTTAAGTAAAAAACGCTTAAATTATTTGCAGGCAGATAATCAAATCAATGCGAGTAAGGGGGATCAGGTGATTGTGGCTATACCTGAAGGAATGTTGTTAATGAGTGCTTTGGTTGTTTATGCTTTGCCTATTATCACTATGGTATTTTTAGGTTTCCTTGGCTTAATAATAGAACAATACTGGGCAATGGGTGAAGGTTCTGTCAGTTCATTATTATCAATTGTTGGTTTAGTCATGGGATTTGTCTTCGCCTTTTACAAAAATAAAAAAATAGCTCATAACAATAATTTTCGCCCAATTATTTTGCGTCAGGTTAGGTAGCACGCAATAAATAAATCCGTTGAATCTACTGCGAGCGTCCAATGCACTAAATATTCAGCGTCTTGAATACTCTTTATACGATTCAAATGATCGTCTTATTTCCATTTAATATTTACTCAATCAGGAGACAATATGAAAATTCTAACTCGTGTCATGAACTGCTTTATTGTATGTAGTGTGATGATCTTACCCTTTCAGTCAGGCCAGGCAGGTAGTTTACCTGATTTCACTTCGGTGGTTAAAAAGCATGGGGCAGCAGTGGTTAATATCAGTACCAAACAGCATAAAAAAAAATCAAAAACACAATTTAAATTACCGCAAGGCATGGATATTCCTGAATTTCCAAAAGATTCTCCATTGGGTGATTTATTCAAACACTTTTTTCATGGTGAACCAGGAAAGCAAGGATCTCCTAATCGTCGCCCGCAAAAATCATTGGGTTCAGGTTTTGTTATTTCTGACGATGGCTACATTATTACCAACTATCATGTGGTGAATGATGCCGATGAAATCATTGTGCGTTTTACTGATCGTGGTGAATTTGAGGCAAAAGTAATTGGTTTTGATAAACGCAGTGATATTGCTCTGTTAAAAATAGAAGCGAAGGGGCTGCCTATTATTAAGCTGGGAAGTAGTAAAGATTTAGAAGTTGGGGAATGGGTTTTAGCAATCGGTTCACCTTTCGGTTTTGATCATTCAGTGACGGCAGGCATTGTCAGTGCTAAAGGTAGAAGTTTACCGTCTGATAATTATGTTCCTTTTATTCAAACAGATGTTGCAATTAACCCAGGTAACTCTGGTGGCCCGTTATTTAATTTGGACGGTGAAGTGGTGGGTGTTAATGCTCAAATCTACAGCAAAATTGGCGGTGGTGGTTATATGGGGTTATCTTTTGCAATACCCATTGATGTTGCTATGGATGTTGTTAAGCAACTAAAAACTCAAGGTCATGTGACTCGTGGCTGGTTGGGTGTGTTGATTCAAGATGTAACCCGAGAATTGGCTGTGACTTATGGTTTGTCTCAACCCAATGGTGCAGTGATTGCTAAGGTTATGGAGAATAGCCCAGCAGCTAAAGCAGGTCTAAAAGTGGAAGATGTTATTGTGAGTTATAATAATAATCCAGTTAAAAATTCTTCCATGCTACCACCTTTGGTTGGAATTACACCCGTTGACAGTGTTGTTCCCGTTAAAGTGCTAAGAGATGGTAAATATCAAGTGGTTAATGTGCTGATAGGAGTATTGCCCAGTGAAAAAGAATTGAAAATGGGTAAAACCACACCAGAAGTGAAAAATAATAGTCGATTGGGGATGATGGTCACTAACCC
Organism: Methylococcales bacterium; assembly: GCA_018671575.1. Classification (GTDB taxonomy): domain Bacteria; phylum Pseudomonadota; class Gammaproteobacteria; order JABHGC01; family JABHGC01; genus JABHHM01. The sequence continues at coordinate 25,327 of JABHHM010000162.1, forward strand.
CAGTAATGAAGAACGTGAAAAATTAGGTATTGCTGTTAAAAACGGTGTTGTTGTCTCAAAATTATCAAAAGATAGTATTGCTGGAATGGCGGGAATTGAATCTGGTGATGTGATTTTGAAAATAAATGGAATTGCCATCAAAGGTGTTGAACATTTTAGTGAGCTCTTAGAAAAACTACCTGCAGAGAAATATATTAGAGTTTTTATTCAACGCAAAGGTCGCCCCACATTCATTGCGATGAAAATGCCTAAATAAAGGTGCATGCAATATGGCTCGTTTATTTGTTGCGAGTTGCTTAGATACTCTGTTAAATTGCAAAGCAATTTAACCTAATTTTATTAATTTTTAATAAAAAATATTTATGACAATACCCTGTATTGCATAATATAATTATA
>JABHHM010000036.1 GCA_018671575.1 Methylococcales bacterium
ACTCCCTTGAGGGGTAAACGCAGAGTTGGCGGAAAGATGAGTTTTCGGACAGCCTCCTAGGGTGGGAAGTTATTTCGTGTTCGTTCCTTAGGAAAAAGAACACAATTTTCTAATTTGGAATTTAGTTAAAAATCCGACAAATCCTTTTGCCGGCATGAAATATCTTGACATGATTCATCCATGATCAAGAGAAGAGGTGTTTAAGTAAAGCCGTTTAGGCAACTCGCAACAAATAAATGGTACGTTGCATAAAATTCGAACAATCTCATCTCATCTTTTGTTGGTCTTTTTTGCTACAAAAATAGTTATGTCGAGAGACTACACGCCTATTTTTGTAACAAAAAAGACAAACAAAATTTCTGCGCAATATGGGGGTATTTATTGCGTGTTACCTTATTTTAATTTTTCAATACCCAGTGTTTTTAAGATGTATTTCTCATAAATGGGTTCACTGGTTCCTTTTTTCATTTTTCGGATAAAATATTTTTCAAAAGCAACTTTTGCGGCATGAACCCATTTACCTTTTTTAAACCACACCAGATTTCTTGGTGGAATTTGTGGTAATGCAACAAAGGCGGCCCCCGTATCACCCATGTCAGCCAAACAAATTGCATTCCATGTTGCCGTTGTGTTGACTGGTTTGCCATTAATTTCATCGTTTATATTGTGAACAATTGCTGTGACCATGGATTCAATCATGTAGCCCGTTTTTGGTGCGCCTGTGGCAACAGGCGTTTGTTCTATCGGCGGAATAGCGATGCAGACTCCAGCAGAAAAAATATTGGCATATTTTTTACTGCGCTGGTTTTCATCGACAATAACAAATCCTCTGGGGTTACATAATCCTTCTACATTTGCAACGGGATCAACACCTTTAAAGGCGGGTAACATCATTGCCATATTGAAATCAAGTTGATGATTTTTCTTGAGTTGTCCATCCTCCGTGAGTTCGTCAATATACATTTTTCCTTCTTCAATGTGTGTCGTTTTTGCATTGGTTATGAATTTTATATGATGTTTTCGTAAATCTGATTCCAACATGCTTTTAGAATCACCGACTCCTCCCAGTCCTAAATGTCCGATATAAGGTTCGCTGGTGACAAAGGTCATTGGAATTTTGTCTCGTATTTTAAGTTTTCTTAATGCACAATCTACAATAAAAGCAAATTCATAGGCTGGGCCGAAACAACTGGCACCAGGCATTGCTCCAATAATAATATGACCAGGGTTTTCACACAGATTCTTAAACTGTTTATAAGCTTCTTCTGCATGGGTTGTGGTGCAAATTGATGTGGTAAAACCGTTGTGTGGGCCAGACCCAGGTACTTCATCAAATGCCAGTCTGGGTCCTGTGGTTATAATTAAATAGTCGTAATCAACCGTTTCATTGTTTGCAAGTGTCAGCGAATTGTTTTCTGCATCAATTTCAATCACTCGTTGAGCAATAAAGTTGATGCCTTTTTTTTCTAAATATGAACGAATTGGAAAAGTGATGTCATCACGTTCTCTCCATCCAACTGCAATCCATGGGTTAGAAGGGACGAACTGGAAATAGTCTCGTTCATTAATGACTGTAATTTCATGGTTTTTTCCAACCATCTCTTTCATTTCATACGCGGCAGGCATTCCACCTGTTCCTGCTCCTAAAATAACGATATGACTCATAGAGTTTTCCTTTGGTTATAAATGGTTCAACACATGAGATCAAAAATATAAGCTATTTTTTTGATCATTTATTATTAAAAATATTGCTTCTATTGAGTCATATAGCTATTTCCATGCCAAAAATAAATAATATGGTAAGTCTATGTTTTTATACTAATAATTATCTTTATGAAAAATATGTATTGTGTTCAATAATCTTTGCATGTCAAAATTGTCAGTTACTGGTCTGTAGATGTGTCATTATTGTCATTACTAAATTAAGGAAGGATTATGCCATTCGATTTAATCACATTAGAAGGTGTTCTAAATTCATTTTCATGTCCTGTTATTCTTATAGATAATGATTATACAATTGTTGTTGCTAATCAGATTTATCAGCGGAGATATAAGTTTAATAAGCAAAAACATGCTCCAAAATGTTATGAAATTTCTCATCAATATAAAATGCCTTGTGATTTGGCAGGGGAAACCTGTCCTTTGAAACTTTGCCGAGAAACCAATGCACTGCAAAAATCATTACATATTCATCATACTCATCAAGGCGAAGAGCATGTCGATGTTCATATGCAACCAATCATGGATGAAAATAACAAAATTAAGTTCTACCTTGAAATATTGCATGATGTGCCTTGTGCTGGAACTCAGTCCAATAGTGGAAAATTAATTGGCCGATCCAAAGCGTTTAAAGACCTGATAAGTATGATACAACGTGTCGCAAATCACGATGTCAATGTCTTGTTGTTGGGTGAATCTGGAACAGGTAAAGAGCTTGTTGCAAAAGCAATCCATGATTCCAGTGATCGTGCCGATAAACCTTTTGTTCCTGTTGATTGTTCTGGTTTGAGCGAAAATTTGTTTGAAAGTGAGTTGTTTGGCCATGAAAAGGGCTCTTTTACTGGAGCACAACATAAAAAAACAGGCCTGATTGAAGCTGCTGAAGGAGGTACTTTATTTCTGGATGAAACGGGTGATATTCCATTGGGCTTGCAAACTAAGTTGCTTAGGTTATTAGAAACGAATACCTATAGAAGAGTGGGTGGAATTGATCCAATCCAGTCTAATTTTAGGCTTATTTGTGCAACTCATCGAAATATTAAAAAAATGGTTAAAGAGGGAAGTTTTAGAAATGATTTGTATTTTAGAATCAATACTTTCCCAATTTATTTACCCACGGTAAAAGAACGTATTGATGATTTGCCTTTGCTGTCACGTTCATTATTAAACAGATTTAATCGTGATGATTCGGTTACTTTGTCTGAAAGGGCTTTAGAAGTCTTAATGAATTATGATTTTCCTGGCAATATACGTGAACTATATAATATATTGCAACGTGCCAGTATCATGGCTGATGGTAATGTTATTTTGCCGATGCATTTACCTGAGGATCTTTTTCCAGAACAAGCCTTGCAAGAAAGATTTGAATACCATGAAGTACAGCCCATAGAAAATATAGAGGCAGAATATCTGAAGTGGGCAGTTACAACGTATCAAGGCGACCGAAAGTCATTGGCAGCATTATTGGGAATGAGTGAAAGAACACTTTATAGAAAGGTTAAAGATATTATTCCGTCATGATTTATAAATAATGCTCTCTTTAGAATAGTCCCTAAGGGAAGTTATTTTGTGCCTATCCTTGATAAAATATAGTATTATTTATTAGAATCACAGATGAACACAAATAGACGCAGATACTCATTAAACATCATCCGTGATCCTAAAATATTGTATTATTTTACCCAAAGGACAGCATGATCCGTTCCTTAGATTAAACAGTGACTGATATGAATAAAAAAATAAAAAAAGTTGTGAAACAATCATCATTAGAAAATGAAAAAATAGCTAATTCTGTACAGCTGGAATTGTTTCATCATTCCGATAACAGAAATGATTTTTCGAATACAGTAGAATTTTACGATATTTGTCCAAAATATATTTGGGAGCAACGCTATTTTGAGCTTTCAGTTGAAAACAGTTCAATAGAAAGAACGTTTGAGTTTAATGAAAAAACTTATTATGTCACCATCAAGCCTGCAATTATTGACCATAAAATTAATGGCAAAGTAAAACCATGTTTTGCATATCCTTCATACAGAGAGTTGATTATTGAAGATATGTTGCGAAAATTCATGTGTGAAGAGCAAGGCCAATGTATTGATAACAATTATGCCGTTTCATTTTCTTTAGCTCAGCTTTATCAAGAATTAAAAAATATAAATAAAAATTATTCATACAATGAAATAAGAGAAGCCATAAAAATTTGTACTCAAACTAATTTAACCATTTATGAAAAAATAGATGGTAAAAAATCTGAAATCACCAATTCATCATTATTTATGGGATCAAAAATTAATAGGGATCGGCATAAAAATAGTTTGTCATCTTTTGTTATATTTCATCCCTTGGTGACTTATTCAATCGATAAGCTGGATTTTAAACTCTATAATTTTAAGAAGGCGATGGAGTATAAAAGTAAAATTGCCATATTGTTGCAAAAAAATATGTCTAATTATTTCACGACTCTTCCCAGTCTAAATTCCTCATACAATTTTTTACTGTCAGATTTTTATGGGTATTTGGGTAGGGGAATGAAAAAAAAGACAGACCACAATACTCGTCTTGTAAGAAATGCTTTAGATGAAATGTTAGAGAAATCAACAATTGATCATTATGAAATAAATTCAATTGATAATCAGGATTTTGAAATACAAATATTTCCTAATGAACGATTAAAAGATGAAATTAAGATGTCTATTGAAAAAACCAAAACAAATCGAATTACCTTCGGTAAAAAAATAACAACTATTTTTAATAAATAAATCATAAAAGCTCAAAATAGAACGACTATTTATTTGTCTCAAAGGTGAACAAAAAAACTGCGCAATTTTTGGGGTATTGTGCATGTATCCTTATTTCATATCCGTCCTTTATTCACTCTCTTCCTCTTCTTCCTTTTCATTTGCCTCTTGCATTTCTTGTTTGACGACAGCTAAGCTACAAACAGCAACGGCATCAGCGTCACATTTTGAACCATCAACCCAGATAGCATTGAACAAGGTAGCGCCATTGAGGTTGGCATCATCTAATACCGCATTGGTTAAATCAACATTATTTAAATTGGCTCCTCTTAAATTGGTACCCGTGAGATTGGCACTGACCAAACTTGCACCTGCTAAATTTGCAAAATCAAGACGGGCATTGGACAGATTGGCTAAGCGTAAATTGGCTTCTTTTAAGTTAGCGCCTCTTAGATCAGCGGCAAATAAAATTGCTTGCATCATTTGTGTTCTATAAAACTGCCCAAGCCGTAAATCTCCACCAGCAAGATTGGCTTGGATTAAATTCAGTTCTTCATCTTTTGGAATACTCATGTTTTCAGCAGGAGGAGTATATAGGCACAAGCCAGGTGTTTTCTTTTCGACATCATCCGATTGTGGTTCCATTTCAAAATCAAGGCAAAGCTGTGGATCGTAAGGATCTTTTTCTTCATCATCATCACCACTGGATGGTGCTTCATTCTCTGATTTTTCTTTGAGTTCTTTTTGTAGGTTTAGGCCAACCATGGTCCATTTTTTTAGTGGAAATGTGCCTGATATTTGCAGTGTATGTAGGAAGTCTCGTGAGGATTTATTCATGATTTTCCAAACATTTTGCCATCGAGGTTCTAAAGTGTCCCAACTGGCTTTGTCAATAAGCATTCCTCTGAAATTGGCTAATGTCAGGTCAGTATTTCTAAATGAAACTTGATGGAGTGTGGTGAAACTTAGGTTGGCACCTTGCATGGATGTATTGTCAAAATTGATGTTTTTGATGATATTTCCAGCAAAGTTAGCGCCATTCATATTGGCACCAGTGACGGTAATATCTTGAAAATAGGAGACGTTGAGTTTAGCGCCTCGTAAGCTACTGCGAGTGAAATTAACCTTATCTAACAAGGAACCTGTTAGATCGGTGCCGTCAAAATTAATGCCTGTAAAATTGTTAGAGGTTAAATCACATTTTTCCAGTGTGGCTTTATTCATGATGACATTAACACCATTAACTTCATACATTTTAACATTTGTTAAATCCAGTTCTTTGAGTTCGACAGATGTTAAAATAGATCCCGTAAATTCAACAAAACCCAGTTCAGTTTTATCAAATTCTGCTTTGGTGAGGTTTGAGTATAATATTCTCATGCCTGACATTTGGGTATTGCTAAAAGATGCTTTATTCATATCAACGCCTGAAAGCATCATGACACCTGTTACTTTAGCATCATCAAATACCGCATTTTCAAGGCTGATTTTTTCATCATTGATACGCCCTAATGAATTGATGTCTTGTTCAGGCACAACACTTAAAAGTGAAATAGGGGACTCATTGATAAAGTGTTCACTGTTAAAATCAGTGTGTCCAATAATCACCAGTTGCTTGATTGTGGTGTTGCTTAAGTCCGCATTTTTTAAGACAACTGGCCATTTAACATTTGATTTATTAGGATCAAGGTATTTGTTGTATCGAAGATTGACTGTGCAACCAGAGTAATCAACCGATTTATTTTTTTCTGGAGGATTACTGGTTACTGAGCAATCTGCGGCATAACTATTGATTAAAAATAATGGGGAAAAAATTAATAATAATGAAAAATGAACTAAATTAGAGAAAGTTTTCATTGTTGCACAGGTTTAACGTGTTTAAGTTTGCATTTCCCGATACTGTGAGTTAGGCATTTAGAGCCATTAATCCAAGAGGCTCCACTCAAGTCGGTTCCAAGTAAAAAAGGTAGGTCAATCCAGGATGGGTAAGTACTGAGCACGCTGTCAGTATCTATTTGTTGATTAGATGATTTTTTCATAAAAGAATCACCGTACCATGGAAAAATAACCCATTCTTTTTTTATTTTTCCAAAGTCCATTCCCATTAAATTGGCACCTTTCATATTGGCATTGATAATTTGAGTGTTTTTTAGTGTAACAGCACTCATTTTAGCCGATTGTAAATTGGTCATAATTAAGCTGGCATCATCTAAGGTTGCATTGGATAAAGTTGCACTGGTTAAGTTAGCTCTATCTAATATGGCATTGGCTAATGAGGCTGTTTTTAGATTGGCTCTGGTTAAATTAGCCCCTGTAAAATCTATTCCATCAAGTTTGGCCTCTTCAAAATTTGTACCTGTTAAGTTCATGCCTGCCAGTGTTTTAATTGATGTTAAATCCGTTTGGCTCAAATCAGCATTTGCCAGTAAATTTTGCCATTCAGCGGGGGGCAAATTCATCATTTTCCAAACCAGTTGCCACTTTAAAGGTAATGCCCGCGGGAGAATAGGATCTTCTCCTTCTGCAACAACTATATCGCTACTGCCTTCTAATTTAAGGAATTTTAAAATAGTTTCATCATTAACAGTAATGCCTCCTAAAATAGCCCCTGTTAAATCAGTTGATTCCATGTTAGCTTTTGAAAAATTAGCACGGCTTAAATTGGTTCTGATAAATTTTGTTTCTTGTAAATGGGCAGATTCCAGGCTTGTATTAATCAGTAGAGAATCGGTTAAATCTGCACTGGATAACTTCATGCCAACCTCATAAAGAATATCAGGAATGGGTTTGGCATTTTTTATGTGTTGCCAATACCAGGTTCCTTCGGAGGGGGTGCATTGATTTGGATTCATACCACCAATACCTCCCATAAATTTATCCATGGCTTTATCCAATACACCTCCAACAGCACCTTGAGCTCTACTGTTGCCAATGTTACCAAGACCTGGAGCAGAAGAGCCAGATGGGCTTGATTGTGTTTGGTTGTCATCGTCATCATCACAAACTACGGGTTCAGCATTATGATAAAAATTGTAATAATTATTGTGATTTATTTCATCTTGTGTCAGTGGCCGATTCAGGTTTAAGTTGCTCAGATCAATTTCATGCATTTGACTGCTAATGAAAAAAGCACGCTGTAAGTTTTGGCTTGATCGTAAGTTGGATTGATTAAGAATGGCACCACTTAAGTTGGTTTTATCCAGTTGTGTATTGCCAAATATGGCTTGAGTTAGATTGGCTTGTTGTAGATTGGCTTGTGTCAAATTTGTATTTCTTAAAGTGGATCGTTGTAGTTGAGTTTGTGATAAATTTGCTCTGAATAATTTGCTTGATGTTAAATTAGCCCAACGTAAATCAGACTGGAATAAATTGGCTCTATTTAAAGATGTACGAGTGAAATTGCTCCATTTTAAATCGGAAAAAGCCATTTTAACATGGTCTAAATTTTGTCCTATTTGGCTACAACCAAGCCAATTAACACGGGTATTATTATTTCCATTGGGAACAACTTGGCAGGTGTCTGCCAAGCATGGCTTAACACTTATGAATATGAATATTAAGCCAATAAAAACGAGTGATTTTTTTATAGATAAAAGAGGCATTATTATTTGGAGTGGCAATGATCAATAAAATTAATTGATGATCATACTCCATCAGCTAAAAATTGAATATATTATTTTTAGAAAAATATGAATAAGGTCAAGCAATGAAATTTAGTGACGGGTACTTTCTGACCAAAGTGACACTGCTTATGAACAATAATTGAAATATTTTAAGCTGATTTTTGATTAACTTTATGTGGGTCTGTTTGTCGACGATAAGGTGTGACTTCTAATCGGCTCTCAGTTTCTACCCCGATTTCTTCATCGGTTAAATAACAGGCAGGGTCTTCTTGCCAGGCGTCACCCGTCAATTGCCATGCTCTCACACGGGTATTGCCATTGCAGATTTGTTGAAACTGACAGTCTCCACAGCGTCCTTTGAGTTGACGTGGTGAAGCTTTAAATCCCGCCATCAACGGGTCAGAGGTGTCTTGCCAGATTTCAGAAAATTTTCTGTTTTTAACATTGCCCAGGCTATAATCCCACCAGAATGTATCGGGATGGACTTCACCTAAATTATCAATATTGGCAATATTAACGCCTGTTGAATTGCCTCCCCATGATTCAAGTTTTTTGGTGATCATTGAATGTTTGTCAGGATGATTTTTGGCGACCCATTGTAAGAAATAAATACCATCGGCATCATTATTACCCGTGACATATTCATGATCTAAACCATTTTGAATGTCTTGCCAGGCTTGTTCAAACAATAAATCCATGGCTTTTCGGGTGATTTGATGTACTACATCATCTTTACGGTTGCGATTGCCACGACCTGCATAGTTTAGATGTGAAAGATAAAATTTGTGTACTTTTTCAGTTTGCATCAATTTTAATAAGGTAGGAAGTTCATCAGCATTGTCTTGGGTTAGTGTAAAACGCAAACCAACTTTTAGGCCATGGTCACGGCACAAACGAATGGCTGACATCGATTCCTGATAAGCGCCTTGTTTTTGACGAAATTTATCATGTGTTGCCTCAATGCCATCAATACTAATGCCGATATAGTCAAACCCAACTTCTGCAATGGCTTGAATATTGGATGAATCAATTAATGTTCCATTACTGGATAATCCAACATAAAAACCCATGGCTTTAGCGCGTTTGCCAATATCCAAAATGTCAGGGCGTAGTAGGGGTTCTCCGCCCGATAAAATTAACACAGGAACACCAAAAGATTTTAAATCATCCAAGTTTTGATAAACTTGTTCCGTGTTAAGCTCGCCTGGAAAATTGTAATCAGCAGAAATAGCATAACAGTGTTTGCAAGTCAGGTTACAACGTCTGATCAAGTTCCAGATAACAACAGGGCCTTTGGGTTTTCTGGCAGTTGTGATGGGGTTTTCTTCAACAAGTGCTTGCATGAATTGAGACAGTCTAAACATCTTTGCTAGTATCCTTTATTCTCAAACCTGTTTTTTTCAAAATTTTTTGACTATACAAAAC
>JABHHM010000034.1 GCA_018671575.1 Methylococcales bacterium
TTGATGATATGAGTTGTGCAAGTTGTGTGGCTCAAGTGGATAAAGCGATTAGGTCTGTTGAAGGTGTGGTTGATGTTAATGTTAATTTAATTGAAAAAATAGCCAGTGTAACAGGGGGGAATCGTCAGTCCGTTGTTAATGCAGTAATTGATCGGGGTTATAGCGCACATGAGAATTTTCAATCCAGTAGTCATTCATTGATATTAATATTCGAAGATAATGATGAGTCAAAAAACAAAGAAGAAATTAAGGGTATTCTCAATCAATGGAAATCAATTTCTTGCATTAAATTCTTATCGCAGAGAGATCATCAAATTAAAATTCAAATAGCAACCCGACTGAATCCTGTTGAATTGTTGGTTGCTTTAAAACAGGCAGATTGTTCTGCAACGATTGATGAACAGTATGATGATCCAACCATTGAGCAGGCAAAGCAAACCAGTCAATTGTTAAAACAATCATGGCGTAGAGCCATAGTTGCTGGTTTGGTCGGCACAAGTTTAATGACAGCCAATCATCTTGATATATTGCCTGAATTATCGGCACAGTCGATTTGGTTTGGAATGAGCGGGCAGTTTGTTTGGTTTGTCATCGCATTAATTTGTCTGTCAACCATGTGGTTCAGTGGTGGTCATTATTATCGTGGTGCATTAAAACTGGCGAAACATCGGTCGGCTAATATGGATACTTTGGTGGCAATGGGAACTGCATCCGCCTGGTTGTCCTCTATGATGATTATTCTCAAGCCTGATTTTATTCCTGGTGGTGGTTATCTTTATCTGGATGCCAGTGTGATTATTCTTGCTTTTTTGCAATTTGGACGAGCTTTGGAAATTAAGGCAAAAAAAACAACCAGTGATTCAATCGCCAGTCTGGTTGGCTTGTCACCTAAAACAGCTCAAGTCATTTATCAAAGTATTGAAGTGGAAGTTCCTCTATCAATGTTAAGTTTGGGTGATGAGATAAGGGTTCGTCCTGGTGAAAAAATTCCAATTGATGGTCAAATTATATCAGGGCAATCGAGTGTTGATGAGTCCATGTTGTCTGGAGAATCGTTGCCATTGAGTAAGCAAGTAGGAGATGACGTGTTTGCTGGTACTATTAATAAATCAGGTAGCCTGTTGTTTAAAGTGACTAGTTTGAGTGATGAAACAACCTTGTCCAAAATTATTCAAATGGTTAAGAGCGCACAATTGAGTAAACCCAAAATTGGTCGATTTGTGGATAAAATTGCATCAGTCTTTGTACCGATTGTTATTGCTGTTTCTCTATTAACCTTTATTATTTGGTTTTTTGTAGGGCCATCACCTCAAATGGCTTATGCATTGACTGCTTCGATTGCTGTGCTTGTGATCGCCTGTCCTTGTGCATTGGGTTTGGCAACACCCATTGCGATCATGATGGGAACCAGTCGGGCGGCTCAATTAAATGTTTTGATAAAAAATAGTGATGCATTACAAACTGCCAGTACCTTAACTCATGTTGTGGTTGATAAAACAGGAACATTGACTGAAGGTAATCCTGTGGTGACTCATTTGTTGCCAGTGAAAGGTATTATTGATGATGATTTATTGCAAATGGCGGCATCTCTTGAAGTTTATTCTGAGCACCCGTTGGCCAATGCCATTATTTCTTCTGCTGAACTTAAGCAGTTAAAGTTAGATGAGGTTACTGGTTTTACAGCCGTTCCAGGGCGTGGAATTCAAGGGCAGATTAAACAACAATTTTATTGTTTGGGTAATCATCAGTTCATATTGGATAAACAGCTTAACGTGTCCGATGATTTGCTCAAACGATCTATTCAATTGGCAGAACAAGGAGCCACTCCATTGTGGTTAGCGGTTGATGATAAACTATTGGGGGTGTTGGCTTTGTCTGACCCTATTCGATCAGAGTCTGAAATGGCCATTGCTGGATTGCAGTCTCGTGGAATTGAGGTGGTTGTTTGTAGTGGTGACAATAAAAAGACCGTTGAAGCTGTCGCTAAAAAATTAAATATAACTGCTGTTCATAGTGAGGTTCTTCCAGAAGATAAATTGAATGTTATAAAAAAACTACAACAACAAGGTTATCAAGTGGGTATGGTTGGTGATGGAGTTAATGATGCGCCTGCTTTGGCTCAGGCTGATACTGGATTTGCTATCGGTAGCGGGACAGATGTTGCTATTGAGAATGCTGATATTACATTGATTGGAAACTCGCTGAACAACGTCAACGTTGCCATTGCCGTATCGACAGAAACAATTAAAAACATCAAACAAAATTTATTCGGGGCATTTATTTATAACTTGATTGGAATTCCATTGGCAGCAGGGCTATTTTTTCCATTAACGGGTTGGTTATTACATCCCATGTTTGCAAGTGCGGCAATGGCTTTGTCATCTGTAACCGTCGTGACTAATGCCAATCGGTTGCGATTTTTTAAGACGTAAGGTATCGCAATAAATAAACTACCCATCTTACTGGCCTTTTTGTCCGTCTCCTTTACCATAAAAACAGTTGTGTAGAATGACTACACGTCTATTTTTATGGCAAAGAAGACGAATAAAATTTTTTCACAAATTGTAAAGGTTATTTTTGAATCGTTCTTTACCAAACTGTTTGTGAATTTATTGTGCCAAATATTCTTGATTGGGTTTTGTCGCCATTCAGCAGTCTTATGGTCTAGTATATAAGTAGGTGATCATAATTATGTTAACATTTTCGGTCATGTTTTCCGTCTTTCGCTGCTACAATTCTGACCGAATAGACCTCTATGCAATCAGATTTGTAGTGCCGAAGGGTAAAAAATTTGCCTCAAAATTTTGTTGAAATAATTATGTTCACCTACTTAAAGATAAGATTTAGATAATTTTTAAAGTATCGGAAAAACAAAGTTTTTTAATAATAGGTATTTTTATTTATGTTTTTACCATGAAGGGTATGAAAATATTGACATTTTTTCTTCATTATTTGATGTGCTTCATGGTTAAAAAATCAGGTCAATTTCCGAGTATCCAAATATTTTCCCGTCAGGGTGTTATGTACTTAAGGCTAATTTTATGTCCGTTATATTAAGAGTGCTATTACTAGAAGATTCAGAAAAAGACGCTAAACAAATTCTAGATGAATTGGAAAAAGGTGGTTACATTGTTACCTCTGAGAGAGTTGATACGCTGATATTGATGACGGCTGAACTGGAACAAAAAACATGGGATTTGGTTTTGGCAGACTATAGTGCGTCACGTTATTCTGCATTAGATGCGTTGACAATTTTTGGTGAGACAGGGTTGGATATTCCTTTTATTGTTATTGCTAAACAAGAAGATGAGCAACTGGCTGTTGAAGCAATGCAAAAGGGTGCCCAAGACTATGTCATTAAAGACAATCTGGTGAGACTCCTTCCTGCGGTACAAAGAGAATTGAGAGAGACTGAGATTAGAGCTGCTCATCGTCGTGCCGATGAAACCATTCGTTATCAAGCCTATCATGATGCTTTAACTCGTTTACCCAACCGAGCTTTGTTTATTGATCGTTTGCAACAAACTATTTTGGCCGCTGACCGTAAAACAGTGAATGTCAGTTTAATGTTATTGGATCTCAATAATTTTAAAGGGGCAAATGATACTCTGGGTCATCATGCGGGTGATATTTTATTGCAACAATTGGCTTCACGGCTACGTGCCAGTGTTCGTCAGTCTGATACTGTCGCCAGAATGGATGGGGTTGAATTTGCTATTTTGGTCAATGGAATTGACCATCATAAAACCTTGTCTGCCGCACGTAAAATTTTAGATATGGTGGAAAAACCTTATTTGGTCAACGTTAATCAATTTGTGTTGTCAGCCAGTATGGGAATTGCTTTTTTTCCAGAAAATGGTACCACGGTTGATACTTTGATCAGACATGCAGATACGGCACTACAAGCGGCCAAAGAGAATCAAGGTGGATTTGTTTTATATCGAACCGATCAAAAGCAAAAAAGTGGTAAAAAAATCGCATTAACCAGTGAGTTGTACCAAGCCATTGCAAATGATGAACTGACACTAAATTTTCAGCCCAAAGTAGATTTTAAAACCGCAGAAATTTATGGTGTAGAAACCTTGGTTAGATGGAATCACTCCGAATATGGTTTTGTGTCTCCAGAAGAATTTATTCCATTGGCAGAACAAACTGAGGTTATACAGGATTTAACTTTATGGGTATTAAAAAATGCATTAGAGCAACACCGCAGATGGTCTGAACAAGGCATACATTTAAAAATGGCTGTCAATTTGTCGATTAAAAATTTAATGGATCCCTCTTGTCATTGTAAAATTCTAAAATTAATTGATGACTTTAATGTTGAGCCTAATGTGTTAGAGCTGGAATTGACTGAAACAACCATGATGTCTGATCCTGCCGCTGCATTAAGAAAAATGGAGCAATTAACAGAACGTGGTATCAATTTTTCAGTGGATGATTTTGGTACAGGTTATTCATCTCTTTCTTATTTAAAACGTCTGCCTGTCAAGGTGTTGAAAGTTGATAAATCCTTTTTACAAGATATTATTCGAGATGAACATGATGCGGTTATTGTCAGAGCAACCATCGATTTAGCACATAATTTGGGTTTGAAAATTGTTGCAGAAGGCATTGAAGATAGGGCAACCTGGGATCTATTGCAAATATTAAGATGTGATATGGCTCAAGGCTATTATGTGAGTCGACCTTTGTTGGCGGAAAACTTGGTGGCCTGGATGGAAAATTATGATGAGTTTAAGTGTGAGCATGCCTTGAGTTAGGATTTTTTACGTGTTCTCCTTATATTGAGGCTAAATATGTTCAAAAAAGCAATTCACTTATTATATGCCCCCACAATTTTTTGCAATATGAGTTGTAAATATTGTTATTTAGGTGAGTTGACCGAGCAAAAAAATGATGCTAAACAA
>JABHHM010000224.1 GCA_018671575.1 Methylococcales bacterium
AATCATAAAAGTTTGGAATAGAGCGACTATGCCTACACTTTTATTCAATCAGATCATTTGAACCTAACATAAATATAAAACCAAGAACGGGAAGTTATTTCGTGCCTGTTCCTAACTTCCCGTTCCTTAATTCAATCATCTTTAGCCTTCATCTCCAATGCTATTTTATAGACTCTATTTTTAGCTATCTGCAACAATTTACACGCGATATTAACCGCTTGCTTCAGAGGAAGTTCATGCAATAAAACATCAAGTGTTTGCCGTATTTCAACATCACCTTGCTCTTCATCCAACAACTGACAACCCGACAATATAACAACAAACTCACCTTTTCTGTTATACTCAGATTCTAACAACCATTGAAAACATTGCTCTACTTCACCACGAAAAATAGTCTCAAATTTCTTAGTCAATTCTCTTGCAATCACGCAAAAACGGTCTTTGCCAATAACAACTTCTAAATCAGCCAGCATATCAACAATTCGATGACTGGATTCATAAAAAATTAAGGTACGTGATTCATCAATAAGGCTCTTAAAGTATTCTTGACGTGCCTGCTGTTTTCTTGGCGGAAAACCTTCAAAAATAAATTTATCAGTCGCCATTCCTGATGCTGACAATGCACTGATCAATGCACAAGCACCTGGTACAGGCACAACTTGGCCACCGCTTTCCCAGACCCTATTAATCAAAGTATAACCTGGATCACTAATCAACGGTGTCCCAGCATCAGAAACCAAGGCCACTTGCTGACCATTTTCCAGCTTTTTTATAATTAATTGAGACATCTCTGACTCGTTATGGTCATGCAATGGTATCAAGGGACAATTAATGCTATATTGCTGTAGTAATTTTCTACTGTGGCGTGTATCTTCACAAGCAATGAGATCAACTGTTTTTAAAATATAAATGGCTCGCTCACTGATATCTTGCAAATTACCAATAGGCGTTGCAATCACATATAAAATTCCATTAATTTTCGACACACAACCTCCAAACTTTTTAACATGAAAAAACAAACGCTAAAACTACTGACCATTGTTTTTATTTTACTACTATCTGGTTGCCCCACCCCCCCAGAAATAACCAAACCCGACCAAACAGTCATTACTGAAGAAAGCGCTTTTAAGCACTATCAAAATGGCCAATATGAACTGGCGGCTAAACATTATGAGCAATTAATAGCATCAACCTCTTCACCTGACAAAGAAAAATATCAATTATTAGCTGCAGAAAGTTATATCTATACCCATAATTATACTCAAGCATCACAGATACTTGATAATATCAGCCCAAACACAAATGATATCTCTATCAAATACAAAGCCATCATATTACGAGCTTGGGCATCACTCAAAAACAAACAACCTGAAGAAGCTTTAAAATCACTACAGACTCCTTTCCCGCAAAAACTCGATGTTGCCATTATACAAAAATACTACCGTTTGCGTGCGGAAGCTTTTAAATTAAACGGAAAACCTATAGAAAGTGCTACAGAACTGATGTTTCTGGAGAAATATTTAGAATCACCACAATCAGTCATTGAGAATCAAAAGAATTTATTGAGTGGACTACAAACATTGACCGATGCCAGCTTAAAAATACTACAAGTACCACCACCTGATATTTTCAGCGGCTGGATGGATCTTGCCATTATATTAAAAAACACTCAAAACGATACCGCCAGACAAAATTTATTAATCAACTGGAAACTGGCATTTACCAATCACCCCGCCATCAATAGCGAATTATTGTACGAATACATTGATAAAGACATTAAAACAATTGAAACCATTCATACAATTGCCTTATTACTTCCCAGTCAAGGCAAATGGAAAAATGCGGCCATCACATTAAGAGATGGATTCTTATCCGCTCACTACAATGAAACCAAAGAAAATAAACCAAGCATCAACTTATACTACTATGAAGCACCCGAAAAAGTAGTTGAACAATATTTACTGGCCGTTTCAGACGGTGCAGATATTATTGTAGGTCCTATTGATGAAGAATCTGTCGCCTTACTGGCACAATCCAATACGTTAAAACCCCCCGTATTGGCATTGAATAATTTAAAACCAGAGGCAATTATTCCTCCAAGATTTTATCAATTCAAAGCGTCATCAGAAGATGAAGCCCGATTAACTGCTGAAAAAATTTGGCGCGATGGGCATACAAAAGTCGCCACCATCGTACCTCAAGGCTTATGGGGCAATAAAGTTGCCTTGGCTTTTGAACAACGCTGGATTGAGTTGGGAGGAATTTTGCTGGAACAACAAAAATATCCACCACGCCAGACAGATTATGCATCATCCATCAAATCGCTACTCAATCTGGATGAAAGCAACCGTAGACAGAAAAAAATTCAGCAATACGTGGTCAACGACTTTCAATATGAACCGAGAAGACGTCAAGACGTCGATGCTATTTTTATTGCCGCACTCCCCAAACAAGCCAGACTAATTCTTCCCCAATTACAATTTTATAGAGCCAATGATTTACCTGTTTACTCTACTTCTCATACCTATTCAGCACAATCGGATGAAAACAATGAAGATTTAAATGGGCTACTTTTTTGTGGAATTCCCTGGCTACTCACCAATGAGCCATCAGCGGAACTATCCAAAGAACGTTTATTAGAACTTTGGCCTGAAACCAGGCAAAGCTTTTTTCAATTATTTGCATTAGGCATTGATTCTTATAACATTCTTTCACAATTAAATTTTTTACAGCAATCGCCTGTCAATATGTTTCAAGGCAGAAGCGGGCAACTCTATCTTGATACCAAACAACGCATTCACAGACAACTGGTTTGGGCCAAAATTGCTCGTGGAATGCCCAGCATCCTAGAACCCTCACCAAGAATGGACATTATTTCTGAATCCATTGGAGAATCACCATTCTCCATAAATAACAACAGCCAAGACATGAACAACCAAACCCCATTGCCAACAGAATATATTGAAGCAAAAATAAATTAACATGAACCTTGCTGGCTTTAAAAACAGTCGATTACTTGGCCAACATTACGAACAAGAAGCCTGTCAATTCTTAAAAAACAAAGGATTTAAACTCATTACTCAAAATTTTCAGTGTAAATCAGGTGAAATTGACCTTATTATGGAAGATTCAGAGATGCTGGTTTTTGTTGAAGTTCGTTATCGAAAAACACAAAACTATGGTGGAGGCACACACAGTATCAGTGCCTCCAAACAGAAAAAAATTATTCAAACTGCATTATTGTATCTACAACAACACAACAAATATGAAGAACAA
>JABHHM010000195.1 GCA_018671575.1 Methylococcales bacterium
CTTTGTTGTCTTCTCGCTCAGTCGGTAAATCTTCTTGTAGTTGAGCGATGTCTTTGTTGCCTTCTGCGGGTGGCGAGAAAACACAAGTGATGTTTAAACCATGTGATAGCTCTTTGAAATGTTTGTAATATTCTATCGCATGGTTTATGGAAGCAGTCGCAAGCACCGCATTGAATTTTTTATCGGCTGTCGTTTTGTCATGTTTTTGTAATATCGCTTCCGCTACGGCTCTACTTGAAAGGCTCTCTCCTTGTTTTGGTGTGTTAGAGCCTTCTGGTTTAAAATAATCAATATGAAATCGAAGCACATTACCATCATCAATGGCATGAGTGATGGTGTAGTTGTGTAGTTCTTTTTCAAAAATATCTTTGGTGGTTTTCAGTGATGCCTCTTCACCCTCTATAATCATACTTTTTGCATTTTTAGGAAATATAGGCGTACCTGTAAATCCAAAGAGTTGGGCGATGGGGAAAAACTCTTTAATGGCGTTGTGGTTTTTACCAAATTGTGAACGATGGCACTCATCAAAAATAAAAACAATTCGCTCATTGGATAGTGATTTTAGTCGCTCTTTATAGTTTTTTTTATTTGTTCCGTCTAGGGCAAGCCCTAGTTTTTGGATAGTCGTCACGATTACTTTATCGGCATAGTCTGTTGAGAGTAGCCTCTCTACTAAGGTCTCAGTGTTGGTATTTTCTTCGACACACTTTTCTTGGAACTTGTTAAACTCTTCTCGTGTTTGACGGTCTAAATCTTTTCTGTCCACCACAAAAAGAACTTTTTTAATGGTGTCATTGTTTTTTAAAAGCGTAGAAGCCTTGAAAGAAGTGAGGGTTTTACCACTCCCTGTGGTATGCCAAATGTAGCCATTGCCTCGGTTATCTTCTATGCACTCTACAATAGCCTCAACCGCATAAATCTGATACGGTCGCATCATCATTAATTTTTGTTCACTTTGGACCAGCACCATATAACGGCTTAACATCTCGCCTAATTTGCATTTAGATAAAAAAGTATCAGAAAATTCATCTAGGTTTGTGATTTTTTTGTTTTGTTTATTGGCATATTGATAGATGGGTAAAAACCGCTCATCCGCATCAAAACTAAAGTGTTTGTTGTCGTTGTTGGCAAAATACCAAGTGTTGGACTGGTTTGAAACGATAAAGAGTTGCATAAAACAAAGCAGGGTATTGGTATAGCCATTACCTGTATCATTTTTATAATCAATGATCTGTTGCATCGCTCTTCTAGGACTTATTTGTAGTGCTTTTAGTTCTATTTGTACCAGTGGTAAACCATTTAGAAGCAGTATGACATCGTAACGATGAAAGCTATTTTGGGTATTGATGCGAAGTTGATTGATCACTTCAAAAGAGTTTTTACACCAATCTTTGATATTAACCAGTGTATAGTGCAGTGGTGTCCCGTCTTCTCGCTCGAAGCTGTTTATCTCTCTTAGACGTTTTGAGCTTTTAAAAATATCTGGGCTAGTAATCTGTTCTAAAAGTCTTGAAAATTCATTATCGGTTAGACTAACCTTATTTAGGGCTTCAAATTTTTGGCGAAAGTTAAGTTCAAGGGCATCTCTGCTTCTAATATCAGGGCAATAATGATACTTTAGGTCTTTTAGTTTACCGATAAAATCGTTTTCAATTTTATTCTCTTTTGTTGCCATCTTTTACCTACTTAACTTTCATGCCAGGTTCAGCACCCTCATCGGGTGATAAAATAAACAAATCTTTACCCCCAGGTCCAGCGGCTAACACCATGCCTTCGGAAACACCAAAGCGCATTTTTCTGGGGGCTAAATTTGCCACCATCACAGTTAGTTTTCCTTCTAAATCTTCTGGTTTATAAGCAGATTTAATGCCTGCAAACACCTGTTTGGTTTCACCGCCTAAATCAAGTGTTAGCTTGATGAGTTTTTTGGCTTCTTTAACATGTTCCGCTCTGACTATTTTGGCAATTCTCAAATCAATTTTCATGAAATCATCAATGCTGATTTCAGGGCTGATTGGATCTTTTTCCAAGTGAGAATTTGGGAGGGTATTTTCAGTATTCATGGCTTCGCTTTGGGCTTTGGTTTGTGCCATCATGGCATCAATTTGTTTACTTTCAACCCTTGTCATTAAAGGTTTATAAGGTTGAATCGTGTGAGCCAATAATGGTGTCTGATAATTGCTCCAGGATAAGGGCGTAATGAGTAAAAAACATTCTGCTTGTTGACTTAGTATGGGTAATATTGGTTTCAAATAAGTCACTAAAATTTTAAATAAATTAATGCCTAAACTACAAATTTCATGAAGTTCCTGGTCTTTATTCTTATCTTTTGCCAAAACCCAGGGTTTTTGAGTATCAATAAACTGGTTTGCCAAATCAGCTAGTTTCATGGTTTCACGAGTTGCTTTGGCATATTCACGTTGATTATAATGTTCGGCAATGACAGCTCCCGCATCGACAAACTGTTGAAATAATGCCGTATCAAAAATACTCATCGACAAACAATTATCAAAACGTTTTTTGATAAAGCCACTGCAGCGACTGGCAATATTGACAACTTTACCAACCAGGTCAGAATTAACACGGGCAGTGAAATCTTCTAAATTAAAATCAATATCATCAATTTTCGAACTTAAACGAGCCGCCAAATAATAACGTAGATATTCAGGGTTTAAATGATCCAGATAAGTTCTTGCAGTGATGAAAGTATCTCTGGATTTTGACATTTTAAGGCCATCTAGCGTTAAAAATCCATGAGCATAAACCGCTGAAGGTGTTCTATAGCCCGCACCACTTAATACGGCAGGCCAAAATAGAGAGTGAAAATAAATAATATCTTTGCCGATAAAGTGAATCAATTCGGCTTGACTGTCTTTTGACCAGAATTCATCAAAATCAACCTCATTTTTATCACAAAAGTTTTTAAAACTTGCCATGTAACCTATGGGGGCATCCAGCCAGACGTAAAAATATTTATCTTCTGTTCCAGGGATTTTAAAGCCAAAATAAGGTTGGTCTCTGGATATATCCCAGTCTTGCAAACCTGCTTCAAACCATTCATTGAGTTTTTTACTGACTTCTTCTTGTAAATGTCCTGCGGTAGTCCAGTTTTTTAGCATGTCTGCAAAATCATTCAATTTTACAAAATAATGCAATGATTCTTTTTCAATAGGCGTTGATCCTGACACGGCTGATACAGGATCAATTAGATCAGTGGGAGAATAAGTTGCACTACAAACTTCACAATTATCACCATATTGATCTTTAGCGTGGCACTTAGGGCATTCGCCTCTGATAAATCGATCAGGTAAAAACATCTTTTTTTCAGGGTCAAAGGCTTGTTTAATTTGTTTTGTTGTAATATGTCCAGCTTTTTGAAGTTTGGTGAAAATACTTTCTGATAACTGTTTGTTTTCATCCGTATGAGTGGAATAAAAATTATCAAAACCTATTTCAAACGCGTCAAAATCTGCTTTGTGTTGGCGGTATGTTTCTTCAATTAATTTTTCAGGGGTTATATTTTGTTGTTGAGCTTTCAGCATGATGGGGGTGCCGTGAGCATCATCAGCACAAACATAATAACAAGTGTGATGGCACATTTTTTGGAAACGAACCCAAATATCTGTCTGAATATATTCAACCATATGACCTAAATGAATGGGGCCATTGGCATAAGGCAACGCACTTGTAACAAGAATTTTTCGATGAGGATAATTATTTTTAGGCATAAGTTTGTACCACAAAGACATATTAATATAAGGTGAATATTGGATTATACCTCATAAGCTGTGTTTGCTGAATTTAATTTACTTACAAAATATAAATTTTATATTTCCTCAGTTTTTTGTAGAATAGGCAAAATTAAATTTTTATCGTTTAGTTTATTGTTCTTAAACAGGAGAAAAGCATGTCGAATTTAACGCAGGATCAAATTGAATCTGCAATCAGTCAATACATTGATCCTTATCTTGAAAAGGATTTGGTCGCAACAAACTCAGTCAAAGAAATACAAATTAATGAAGACCAAGTCAGTGTGCAAATTGTATTAGGCTATCCTGCAAAAGGTATTGTTGAAAGCCTTGCTAAAACAATACAGGAAAAAGTAGAGGCTGTTGATGGTGTTGCTAAGGCTGAAATTGATGTTTCATGGAAAATTGCTGCTCACAAAGTTCAAAAATCATTGAAACCTATTGATAATGTGAAAAATATCATTGCAGTGGCTTCTGGCAAAGGTGGTGTTGGTAAATCAACCACCGCGGTTAACTTAGCCCTCGCACTACAAGCTGAAGGCGCAAAAGTTGCAATCTTAGATGCTGATATTTACGGCCC
>JABHHM010000033.1 GCA_018671575.1 Methylococcales bacterium
CACCAAACCATAAAGCCAGCGCCGGTAGAGCCATGGCAGAACCTGCTGAGCCAAAATTTCCCCAGCCACCATAAATACCTTCCGCAATACCCACTTGCTTTGCTGGAAACCATTCACCGACCAAACGTATACCAATGACAAAACCTGCACCGACAAATCCTAAAAGAAATCTAAACAGTGCCAGTTGCTCATAAGTCTGACTCATTGAAAAGGCGATACATATAAATGAAGATATAATAAGTAACCCACTGAAAATATATCGGGGTCCAAACTTATCAACCAGAATTCCAATGACAATTCTTGCTGGAATGGTGAGTGCGACATTGAGTATGAGCAAAGCTTTCCATTGCGCCAATGTCAGATTGAAAGACTCCATGATAAGAGGTTTTAATGGAGCATGACTAAACCAGATAACAAATGTCAGAAAAAATGCAAACCAGGTCAAGTGCAAGGTTCGTATGTTTTCTTGTTTAAAATTTAACAGATTTAAGTTCATAGAACTCATAATAGACTCCATAAAGTAATGTAATATAAAATCAACAATTTCAATATGGAAATAGCATATAACATGCCACAAACAACAATAACCAATAATAACAACAAGATACAATTGTTTTTACAAACATTATTCGGTATAAATATACAATACACTTAATCTTAACGTGTTATTTTGGTGCAAACAAAAATACATAATATAAATTAACAAATACGAGGCAATGGATCATCCTCTAACTCTTCCAGCAAACGCTCGCCACCAAGCTCTGTATGCAATATCACTCGACCTTTACCTTGCTCTATTTCACCCACAACACACGCATCTTGACCATTGGAAATCTGCTGCCATTTAGACATCAACTGATCTGCTTGATCAGCTTGTACAATGGCCACAATTCGACCTTCACAAGCCAAATAGAGAGGATCATAACCCAACATTTCACAGACAGAATTGACCTCATCTTTAATGGGAATTGAGCTTTGCTGTAATCTCACATTAAAGTGGGTTGCCTGAGCTATTTCATGACACACGGAAACAAGCCCGCCACGAGTAGGGTCACGCATAAAACGTACGCCCTTTTGTTGATAAGCAATTTTAGCTAGATTCAATACACTGGCAGAATCAGATTTGAGATCGCCACTTAAACCAAATTGTTGTCGAGCCAACATGACGCAAATACCGTGATCTCCCAAAGAACCACTGACCACTATTTTATCACCATCTTGAATCTGATTAAGACCTATTTGTAAACGGGGATCTTTGACCCCAACACCCGATGTTGCAAAATAAACACCACCGCCTTCCCCACGATTCAGAACTTTGGTATCACCAGCCACAATTTTTACACCGATATCACTGGCAGCGTTAGCCATGCTATCAACAATGATTTCTAATTCCGCAATAGCCATGCCTTCTTCAATGAACGCACTGAGCGTCAGATAAAGTGGTACGGCACCCGATACAGCCAAATCATTGGTTGTTCCATGAACAGCCAATGATCCAATATTACCGCCAGGGAAAAATAAAGGCTGAACAATAAAACCATCGGTACTGACCATGAGTTCACCCGCTGGTGGAAAAATTTTGACCGCATCTGCCTGGACATCAATATTTCCATTAGCAAACTTTTTAGCGAACACCTGTTCAATTAATTCACGCATAAAACGTCCACCGTTACCATGCGCCAATGAAATGTATTTATTGTCCATGTTTTGCTCCCCACTCCATCAATTGTCCAAAACTGATTCCAGCATCATTACAAGGTATTTTACTGGCAAGCAACACGTTAAAACCATTAATTTTTAGTAATTCAACCGCATTCTCGACCAATCGCTTATTTTGAAAAACACCGCCAGTCAATCCCACATCACTGATACCAAAGCGTTCTCTCATCCTGATAGCTAGCGCTAACAAGCTTCTTACCAAACTATTATGAAACATCATAGAACGATACTCCTGACTTTTCGAGTCATCTAATAACATATCAACAAGAGGCGCCCAGTCAATTTCTTCAATATCTTGTGTGTGTGTGATCGGTAAATCAATCCACTGACTTCCCTGCTGACAAATTGACTCCAGTTGCATGGGGCCTTGCCCTTCAAAACTGACATTATCACCCAGACCAATCAGGCATGATGCGGCATCGAACAGTCGTCCAACAGCACTGGTGACAGGACTGTTGATATTTTTCACCCATGCCTGTTTTAACAATGAGATTTCGGCAGTCATTGGCATCACATCAAGATCCAATTCCCAACCAATAGAGACAGCACTACGCCACGGTTGCCTTGCAACTTTATCATTACCTGGTAATTTAAATTGTCTTAACTGCCCAGTGTGCTGCCAAGTTGCTGGTTGCCCCACCAAGGTTTCACCTCCCCATAAAGTTCCATCAACACCCAAACCAACACCATCCCATGCAAACACAATGAGATCACCTTGATGCCGATGCTCACCATACAATGCAGAAGCATGTGCAAAATGATGAAAAATAGTATTAACCGATATGCCTTGTTTTTTTGCCCAACGACTATTGGGATAACTTAGATGAGCATCACACAACACTATTTCAGGCTGAACTCGATAAAGTGACTGTAAATCATCGATCACTTTTTCAAAAACATCCTGACTTTTCAGTGATTCTAAATCACCAATGTGAGGTGAAACTACCATCCGATCATCCCAACCCAAGGCAATGGTATTTTTGGTGAATGCCCCCACCGCAAGACAAGGTTGTTCAAATTGAAATGGCAAACGTAGCTCAAGTGGC
Organism: Methylococcales bacterium; assembly: GCA_018671575.1. Classification (GTDB taxonomy): domain Bacteria; phylum Pseudomonadota; class Gammaproteobacteria; order JABHGC01; family JABHGC01; genus JABHHM01. The sequence continues at coordinate 2,766 of JABHHM010000033.1, forward strand.
GAAATACCTCTTCCTAAACGAATGGGATACGCTTTATGATTGACAATACGATAAACAGAATCATCTGCGGGTCGATGAATGGGACGATTGTGATGTAAAAAACCATCAACAATTCCGCTCAAACGTTGTTCAACCTCATCATTATCAGTCATTACTGGTTCGCCACTGATATTGGCTGAAGTTGCAACAATCGGAAGTTTCAGTTGATCCAGCAACAAATAATGCAATGGACTGTAAGGTAACATAGCACCAACCCCTTGAAGTGTCGGTGTTATGTATTGAGACAAACCTTTAACGGGTTGATCCATAATGACGATAGGACGCTGTGGATGTTGGACCAATATTTGCTGTGCAATTGTTAAATTAACGAAATCATTCAGGCATTCAACTTCATCATCTCCCAAACTAGGAAATAACACGGCTAGAGGTTTATCAGATCGTTTTTTACGTCTTCTAAGCTCCAATACAGCATAATCATTCGTCGCATCACAACAGATATGGTAGCCACCAATACCCTTGACGGCAATAATTTGACCCGATTTCAATGCATCAACAGCTTTAATTAGGGCGTTCTCACCCTTACAATGCTGAGAACCGTCATTCAACACAAAATTAATGGTCGGTCCACAGTCTGCACAAGCAATCGGTTGGGCATGAAATCGTCGATCCAATGGATTACTGTATTCTGCCTGACAGGCATCACACATTTCAAAATCCGCCATAGTCGTAACAGGCCTATCATAAGGTAGGTCTTTAATAATGGTATAACGTGGGCCACATTGGGTACAATTAATAAAGGGATAACTATAACGATGATTTTTTGGATCACGCAAATCTTTAACACAGTCTACACAGATGAAATAATCGGGAGGCAATGAGACATCGGCTTTAATATTTGATTCACTTGGCTTGATAATAAATTGGCAAAAATTAATCAATGCTGGAAATTCAGATTCTTCAATAATTCGTGGTTCAGCCAATGGTGGCGCTTGACTGATAATCCCATCTATAAATGAAATAACATTTGGCTCAGCACCTTCAATGACTATTTCAACAATGCCCGTCAAATTAACAACCCAGCCATGCATTTGATACTGATGAGCTAATCGATAAATAAATGGGCGAAAGCCAACACCTTGCACATGACCATCCACAATTATCCGCTTAGTGAGTTTATCCATGTTAAACAGACTCTCTTAAACCACCTGCCCACCAAATTCGACAAGCCCCCTCATCAGAAACCATACAAGGACCAATGGGGTGCTGAGGCGTACAAGCAGTACCATAAAGTTTACACTGATTGGGATAACGCTTACCTAAAACAACTTTTGCACAATCACAACCTGGAGGCATTTTTCCCGCCATGTTTCGGGCCTCATCCCGATAATTTGGAAAATGAACATTGACATCAGACTGCCTATAATTTTCATTAAGCTCAAAACCTGATTTTGGAATAACGCCCACACCACGCCAGGTTGCATCCACCACATTCATCACTTTATTAATGGTATTTTTGGCCCAGACATTGCCTTCTGGCAACACCAGTTCAGGATAACAATTATCCAAAAAATAGTTATTTTCTATTTTTTGTCGCAACACTGAATACATGGCAGCCAACAATGTTTCTGGAGTAAATCCTGCAATGGCTGCAGGCAAATGGTGTTTTGTCACCACAAAATCCCACTCACTTTCTCCCATTACCGTTGCCACATGACCAGGTGCAACCAAAGCATCAAAACCTGGTGTTTCTGAATCCAGTAATAAAGCAATGGCAGGCCAGGTCAATCGACCTGATAATAACAACAATAAATTATCGGGAATACCTTGTGCAATCATCGCTGCCGTTGGAGCCGTTGTGGTTTCAAAACCTGCCGCAAAAAACACAATCGTATCATCAGGGTGATCATTGGCAATCTTCACTGCTTCCATAGGAGATGCAATTGGAACAACACTTGCTCCAGAGGCTTTGGCCTGTTCCAGTGATTTAATGTCTGATTTTTTCACATTGACGGGGACACGTAACATATCACCATAAGTCACCAGTGTTATGGGTTCTTTAAGTGCCAATTGTATGGCTTGATAGACATCTTCTTCGGGACAAATACAGACAGGACAACCTGGCCCTGGGATTAATTCAATATTTTTAGGTAAAGCACCACGAATACCAGACATAGTGATAGAACGCTCATGACCACCACAAACATTCATGATTTTGACTGTTTCTTTTATCGGCAATTCATGTATCAGCTTCAGCCATTGTTTTGCATTAATTGACATAATAAATCACCCATGCGAATGAGAATGCTCATGAAAATGGCCACCACCAGTTTGTATTGTTGGACGAACTATTTTACCAGACAGTCTCTTTTTATTTTGTTGTTTAACCTGTGATTGCAACCAGCCAAACCAATCGGTTAAATCGCTACTACCCTTATTAGATACAGATATAAATGGTACATCACTGGCTAATTGACGCAGTGATTGCTCTGCCCGTTTCACGTCAAAATCATCAAGATAAGGCAATAAGTCAATTTTGGTTAACAAAACCATATCGGCAACACGAAACATGACAGGGTATTTTGCGGGTTTATCATCCCCCTCTGTGACTGATAATAAAGTGACATTCAAATGATGCCCTAAATCAAAACTGGCAGGACAAACTAAATTACCCACATTTTCGATAAATAAAATATCAATATCATCCAGATTAATTTGATGCAACGCATCGTGTACCATGTGGGCATCCAGGTGACAAGCCGTTCCTGTGACGATTTGAATTGCCTCAACACCTTTGTTTCGAATACGTTGAGCATCATTTTCAGTTTCCAAGTCACCTTCTATCACTGCTATTTTGAATGTATCTCTCAATTGCTCAATGGTTTTTTCTAACAAGGCTGTTTTACCTGAACCTGGCGAAGACATTAGGTTAATCGCCAAAACCCCATGCACATCAAAATGATGACGATTATGCATTGCTTGATGATCATTTGCCGACAATAATTTTTTTAACACCGTCACAGCAGAATGACCGTCTTCTGTTTTTTCTTGAACACCACCTGTTTCAATCAAGTGTTGATTGCCAGGGGTAATATTACATCCACAAGTATCACACATATTATTATCCTCAATAACATAAGTATATGAATCTAATTATGATCACCTTCTAAGTAACATGAAATTGAAATGTTATTTTTA
>JABHHM010000032.1 GCA_018671575.1 Methylococcales bacterium
ATTGCGTTTTATTACTTGATAATACACTGTATATTGTGGTTAATTTTTAAAAGTTTGCATTCTCGGACAGCCTCCTAGGTGAGATTTTATTAAATATGGGCGAGATAAGAAACAAGGACCTTAATGAAATCATCGAAGAACGCTTGTTATCGTCTGACCTAACAAAACACTTAACCACGGAAGAACTCACCAGCATTTTAAGAATCAGCTTATCTTTAGGCAACATCAGACACCTACCCAAAATCTTTAACCGTATTATGGGTATGATTAATGACTTACTTGGCTGCCAAACCAGCACGTTATTGCTTGCCCACAAAAGCCACAACAGCTTTGTTCGCATTATCACCTCAGGATCATCCTCGCTAAAAAACCAACAAGCATCTGTTGCAAAAGTGTCCTTGGATAAAGGCATTGCTGGCTGGGTTTATCACAACAAAAAACCCGCTGTTGTTGATGCTTTCCATAGCATTGATAACATTTCTTTAAAATCAGAAGAATTTTCAGACACACTTAAAATTAATTCTGCACTTGCGGTTCCCATCATCGTTAACGGCAAAGTCAAAGGTGTATTAGAATCTCTTAACAAACAAGGTCAAAATAAAAAATTTGAAGAACGCGAATTAAACATTGCCAACATTCTTTCACGACAACTTGCCATTTCTTTAGACACACTTTTTTTGATGATCGAAAAATCTAATGTGATGTGTTAGAAACATCAAACATCATCACCGTAAATAAATATCATCAGTACCCCCCCTATCATAACGACCAACATTCTACATTTTTTTCATAATAAAGTTGACCATCAACTCATTCCTAGTAGACTGTGCAACGACACTTCAACCTAAAAATAATCAACAATAATCGTTCGAGAACACTATGTTAGCAGATATCAGTTTTACTAAAATAATCAAACCATTTATCAAACCAAAATGGAAACATCGCAACCCTCAAACCAGAAAACAGGCCATTGAAGAATTAAAAGAAACTGATCAAGACATTTTTTACGACATTGCCATTCATGATACTGACAAATCCGTACAAACTATGGCCATTGAAAAAATAAACAATTTAGATGTCTTAGGCCAATTGATAACGCAACAAACTCACAAAGAACTTTTAGCAGAAATACAAAACAGATTAAATTCATTACTATCAGGTCAGGCTAAAGATTCTCCATCAGTTTCTTCAAGACAACAATTTTTAGAGTCGACTGATAACCAAAACTGCCTCGACCATTCCGCTCAATACAACACTGATAACCAACATAAAAAAATAGCCATCGACAAAATTAATCGACAAGGCTTTTTAGGAGACCTGGTTTTATCTGAACAACCCATGGAAATTCGCTTGTATTGTTTGGAAAAAATCAGTCAAAAATCGACACTAGAAAGAATTGTTAAAGAAACCAGAAAAAAAGACAAAAAAACCTACCGAATTTCTAAAGAAAAATTAAATAACATCATTGAAGAAGAAGAGCGCCCTGTACGACTGCAAAATTCCTGCAAAAAACTCTGCCAGTCTTTGGAAAAACTCCATCAACGTCAATATTGGTTAGAAGAAAAAAATACTTATATTAAATTAAAAGAACAATGGACAGAAATCAAAGACCATGCAACCGATGAACAACGGCAACAATTCACCAATCTTTGTGAGAAAATAGACAATGCGATTATTCAGTCAAAACAAGCATTAAGTGAACAACAAGACCATGACAATATCAGGCAACAGAAAGAATTTCTTTGCAATACATTGGAAAATTTATTAGCAGATATTCAACATAAAACCCCAGAAGAAATTGACAATAACTCACTGGAATCTAGCTTACGCATCACCCAACAAAGCTGGTCTGAAATTGTCTCACTAAAGGAACCTGAGGAACAGAATTATCAACAAAAATACCAGCAATTAGTCTCATCAATTCAACAATCTCAAAGTCATTCCAAATCACAACAAAAAATAATCACGCAGATGCAATTATTCTGCAATGAAATTGAGGCACATCCAAAACACCAACAAATTATTACTACGGATGATATCAAACAATTTCAAAGACGCTGGAAAAAATTATCACAAAAAATAGAAGCTTCATTCCTAGCAAGTTATCAAAAACGATATAATCATGCCATTAAAACCCTTGAAACACTCGCTCAAGAACATAAAATCAAACAAGATAAAATCATTAAAGAAATACAATCTCAAATTCCAGAAGCCCAACAATATTTAAAAAAAGGTGAACTCCAATCTGCAAAAAACTGTTTCAAACAAATTAAAGCCAACTACGCAATCATCAAGAAAATTGATCGAAAAATTTTAAAAAATATCTCCACAGATATCTCAGACATACAAAGCAAACTGAATGACTTATCTGGCTGGCAAAATTGGGCAAGTGCCAATGAAAGAGAAAACCTTTGCATACAAGCAGAAGCCATCGCAACCTCCTCAGGTAGTCCTGAAGAAATTGCAGAACAAATTAAAATACTGCAAAATAAATGGAAAAAATTAAAAGGCAATAGTCCAAATGACCTATGGGAACGCTTTAGTTTAGCCTGCAACACAGCCTATGAACCTTGTAAACAGTATTTTCAGGAGCAAAGCCAACAACGTCAAAACAATCTTGAACAAAAAAAATTAATTTGTACTCAACTTGAACACTATATTGACAACATGGACTGGACGGTAAGAGCAAAAAATGGTGTTGACTGGAAAACAGTTGAATTGACTATCCAACAAGCCAAAAAAGAATGGAAATCAATAGCCCCAATTGACAGAAAAGACCAAAAAAACATTGAGCAAAGATTCCATGCCATTTTAGACAAAATTTATGCAAAAATGAGAGAACAATGGGATCGAAATTATAAAAGTAAGTACAAATTAATTGAACAAATTGGTCAAGCGCTAACAAATGCTGAAACCAATCTGGAACAAAGCATTGAAGATGCTAAAAAATATCAGTCTGACTGGAAGGCGATTGGCTCAGCAGGAAACAAACACAATAATAAACTATGGAATCAATTCAGAGCAATTACCGACAAAATATTTGAATATAGAAATAAAGAAAAAGAAGCCCAAAAATCTGCCTATGCAAATCTTCAAGAACAACGAATCAACATTTGCCAATCAATCAAAGAACTAAGCCAGTCAACTGATGATGAAACTCTTTTGGCATCACAATTTCATGACATGAAAAACCAATGGGATGAACTAAACTCACAACATAAAGAAATAAAAAATAAGTTTGAAAAAAAATATGAATCTGCTTGTGCTGACTTTGAAAAACAACATCAACAACGACAATTAAAACAACAAACAATGCAACTTGAACAATTGATCCAACAATCTGATATCTGTCGTGAAATTGAGTCCAATCTCAAACAATCCTTACCTTTTGATGATAATCAACCATTAATTGAACAATGGCAAAAACTTGCATCACTTTCCCTTCCTGCTCATGAAAAAATTTCAATGAGATATCAATCATTAATTGATTCTCAGCAACTTACATCTATTGATGAAAACATCATTTTAAACAACAATGACAACCTCAAACTAATCTGCCTAAAGTTAGAAATCATACTCGGAATAGATTCGCCTAATGAAGAGAAAAATAAACGCATGGAACTACAAGTTAGCAGACTGTCAGAAGCCATGAAGAACACATCTGATAACAACAACCAACAACGACAAGAATGCATTGATTTAATAAAGGAATATACCTTAACGGGTCAGATTAGTACCGAACTAACCCAGCAAATCAAACCGAGAATTAATAATATTCTTCAACATTTTAAAGCCAAATATATCTAATAATATGTCATCACAGCAAAAAAGCCGATTCGATGCTCACCCTCTATTAACATCGACAGCGATTACACTTTTTCTTCTTGTACTTTTTATTATTGCTTTTGAAACCATTGCTCGTTTCACCAGTTACAATAAAATGCTCGAAATGCAAAAACATGCATTATCTATCTACCAGCTAGATCAGGAAAATGGCTTTGACCTGAAAAAAAACCTTCCTAAAACAG
>JABHHM010000031.1 GCA_018671575.1 Methylococcales bacterium
GCAGGTGGAATTGAGACAAAAAAACAACTCATTCAGTTTGAAACACTCACTAAAAAGGGCAACAAATGTTGCCCTTTATAAAAGCTTAAAAAATCAATTTGATTTATTTTTTAGCAGCTTCTTCCTTAGCTCTAACTTCTTTAATCACTTCCTCGGACACATTGGCTGGACAAGGAGCATAGTGTGAAAACTCCATTGAAAATTGCCCACGACCAGAAGTCATGGTTCTCAAATCACCAATGTAACCAAACATTTCACTTAATGGAACATCCGCTTTAATTCTAACAGCCGTTGTTCCAGGCTCCTGTGATTTAATCATTCCACGACGTCGATTAAGATCTCCGATAACATCACCAACATGATCATCAGCAGTGAACACATCAACTTTCATAATCGGTTCAATCAGTTGTGGAGCTGCTTTAGGAATTGACTGGCGATAGGCCGCTTTAGCAGCAATTTCAAACGCAACAGCAGAGGAATCAACAGCGTGAAATGCTCCATCTAACAATGTTACCTTAACATCTAAACATGGAAAACCAGCCAATACTCCCGTACCCATGCTATTTCTAAAGCCTTTTTCAATGGCAGGCCAAAATTCTCTAGGAACATTACCACCTGTTACCTTAGACTCAAATTGAAACCCACTACCCAATTCTCCTGGCTCAAGCAAGAAATCAATTTTACCAAATTGACCCGCACCACCCGATTGTTTTTTATGAGTATAACTGTCTTCAATAGCTTTCGTAATTGTTTCACGATAAGCAACTTGAGGTTTGCCGACAGTCACATCAACACCATGAGTTCTTTTTAGGATATCAATTTTAATATCCAGGTGTAACTCGCCCATTCCTTTAAGTATATTATCACCACTCTCTTCATCAGTTTCTACATGAAAGGATGGATCCTCTTTCACCATTTTATTCAGTGCAATACCCATTTTTTCTGATGCACTTTTATCTTTGGGTGTGATTGCAATTGAAATAACAGGATCAGGAAACACCATTGGCTCTAATGTTGCAGGATTTTTAGGGTCACACAGCGTATGTCCAGTTTGCACATTATTCATACCAACCACAGCAACGATATCACCCGCTTGAGCAGAATCTAATTCTTTTCGTTCATCTGCATGCATTTCAACAATACGACCAATTCTCTCTGTTTTTCCAGTAAAGGTATTTAATATAGTCGTACCTTTAGCCAATATCCCTGAATAGATACGAACAAAGGTTAACGCACCAAAACGATCGTCCATAATTTTAAATGCCAGCGCACGAAGTGGCTTGTTAGGATCAACAATGGCTTTTTCACCTGTTTCATTACCTTCCAGATCAACTTCGGGCTGAGGCTTAACTTCCGTTGGGTTTGGCAAATAATCAACTACCGCATCTAACACCAACTGAACACCTTTATTTTTAAAGGCTGAACCACAATAAGTTGGGAAAAACCCTAGCGCAATAGTACCTGTACGAATACATTTTTTAATGGTTTCCATATCAGGCTCTTCACCTTCCAGATATTTCTCCATCGCATCATCATCATAATCTAAAGCAGATTCAATCAATTTTTCTCGATAGGTTTCAACATCATCTTTCATATCGTCAGGAACATCTGAAACAGTGTATTTAGTTGGATCGCCAGACCCATCCCAAACCCATGCTTTTCTGGTTAGCAGATCAACCACTCCTGAAAACTCATCTTCTGCACCAATTGGCAACGTCATTACCAATGGATTTGCACCCAGCACATTTTTTATTTGATCCACAACTCGCATGAAATCAGCACCCATTCTGTCCATTTTATTAACAAAAATAATACGGGCAACTTCAGATTCATTAGCATAACGCCAGTTGGTTTCAGACTGAGGCTCTACACCACCTGAAGCACAAAAAACACCGACACCACCATCAAGCACTTTCAATGAGCGATATACTTCTATGGTAAAATCAACGTGTCCAGGGGTATCAATAATATTTAATCGATGATCATTCCATTCACATGTTGTTGCAGCAGACTGGATAGTAATACCACGTTCCTGTTCTTGATCCATAAAATCAGTGGTTGCAGCACCATCATGGACTTCACCAATCTTATGAATTTTACCCGTCAATTTTAGAATTCGCTCAGTTGTTGTTGTTTTACCAGCATCAACGTGCGCGAAAATGCCAATGTTTCGGTAATGTGTTAGGTCCGTCATATCTCTCTCTACAAAAAGGTTAAATAATGGTTAATAAATCCAGCAACAATACTGAAGAATCAGATTGTATTATGGTAAAAAATAAAACTCGGAAGTCAGCAAACTCAACTGTTTTTTTCTA
>JABHHM010000072.1 GCA_018671575.1 Methylococcales bacterium
AGGTGTTGCAAGATTGGTACTGCAAACCAACTACGTCGATATTAGCAATGATGATATTTTTATGCAGTTTGCGTCCATCTCCTTTGATGCCTCTACCTTTGAAATTTGGGGTGCATTATTGAATGGCGCAAAATTGTCCATTCATCCCACCGAGTTACCCACATTAAAAGCCTTGGGTCAGTTTATTCAAAAGCAAAATATTTCAATTGCATGGCTGACTGCGGCATTGTTTCATCAAATGGTGGAGCATGAATTGTCATCATTGCAAGGTGTTAAACAATTGCTGGCAGGCGGTGAGGCCTTATCGATGAGTCATGTGAGTCAATTCATAGAAACTCACACTGAATCACAACTCATTAATGGGTATGGACCGACAGAAAACACCACGTTTAGTTGTTGCCATCGAATTAAAGAACTGAATAAACGAGCAACATCCGTCCCCATTGGTCAGCCCATCAGTAATACACAAGTTTTTATTCTTGATGAGCAACAACAACCTGTTTCACTCGGTATTGCAGGAGAACTTTACATTGCAGGAGATGGTTTAGCGAGAGAATACTGGAATCAACCTAAGTTGACTGCTGAAAAATTTATCTCATGGACTAATTCACGTAATAAAACAACACGTTGCTATAAAACAGGTGATTTATGCCGTTATTTGACAGATGGAAACATTGAATTTTTAGGCAGAATAGATGATCAAGTGAAAATTCGTGGTTTTAGAATAGAATTAACTGAAATCGAATCAGTCATCAAACAACAACCTGAAATTGATAATGCCGTTGCCATTATTTCATCTCATCAATCGATGGACCAAATCATTGTTTATCTGGTCGCCAAAGATTCAATTCAGCTTGATTTGGAGACCATTCAACAACAATTATCCGAACAACTACCTCAATACATGATGCCATCAGAAATGATTGTACTGGATGAATTGCCTTTAACCGCTGTGGGTAAAATAGATAAAAAATCTCTACAACTTTATTTCAGTCAAATTTACCAAAAACGCACAGAAATTGATGTTGCATCAACCGCAACAGAACACGTTATTTCTACCATTTGGACTGAGTTATTAGGTCTGGAGCAAATTAACTTAACAGATAATTTCTTTGAAATTGGCGGACATTCTTTGTTAGCCACTCAAGTCATGGCACACATTCGTGACAGTTTTAACATAGATTTATCCTTGATGGTGTTATTTGAAAACCCAACCATTGCCTCATTGTCAAAAATCATTGATGAAAACAGTGGACAACAATCAAACATTCCTGCCATTAAAAAATGTGATGCCTCAGAAACGGTGATGGTGAGTTATGCACAAGAGCGCTTATGGTTCTTAGACCAATATGATCAAGGCAATGCAGTTTATAACATTCCGTTTGCTCTAAAAATTAAAGGGCATTGTGATCAAACCCAGTTAAATCAGGCATTGGTTGAATTATTAATGCGACAAGCATCATTGCGTTATGCCATTCAGAACATTGACAATCAACCCGTTTTAGTTGATATGAAAGTTAATCAACAGCCTCTGCAAGTGATTGATTTAAGCCATGACAATGAACAGAATTTAAAGCAGCATTTAGAACAGTCAGCCAATCATCATTTTGATTTATCCCAAGGGCATTTGGCGAGATTTCAGTTGTTTGTGTTAGCACCTGAAGAAACGGTTTTTGCCATTAATATGCATCACATCATCAGTGATGGTTGGTCGTTAAATATCTTCATCAAAGAATTGTTTGTGATTTATCATGCACGAGTCAATAAAACCAATTATGAATTGCCAGCATTGCCTATTCAATATCGAGATTATGCGCATTGGCAGAGACAATGGATTACGGGTGATGTACTGGAACGCCAGCTGGTCTTTTGGAAAAACAATTTAGCCAATCATCCCAAATGTTTAAATTTACCGATTGATCGAATTCGACCTGTAACTCAGTCATTTAAAGGAGCTTTGTCGAGTTTTGTGATTGACACGTCAACACATCAAAAAATCACTGAATTGTGTCACCACAATAATGTCACTTTATTTATGTTTTTGATGACCTGTTGGCAGTTATTACTGGCAAAATTATCAGGACAACAAGACATCTGTGTGGGTACACCTGTGGCGGGCAGAAACCACAAGTCCATCGAAAATATCATTGGTTTTTTTGTTAATGCCGTGGTCATTCGCAGTGATTTATCCAATAATCCAAACTTTTTGCAATTATTGGAAAAAGTATCTGAAACTTGTCTAGCAGCCTTTTCTCATCAGGAAGTGGCGACGGAACAAGTGATTGAAGCCATTGGTGTGGATCGTGACTTAAGTCATGCCCCGATAGCTCAAGTGGCATTTGCACTACAAAACATACCCTGGTCAGCTATTGATGAAAGTCAACTCTCCGTTCAATGGATGGATCTTGACAATAACACCTCAAAATACGACATGACATTAAGCATCATTGAGCACCAGGAACAGTTGATTGGCTCAATTGAATACAATACAGATTTGTTTGACGAAACAACCATTCAGCAATTCACAGGGTATTTTATCCATTTAATTGAACAGATCACTGCTGAGCCCAGTCGCTGTATTGACAATTATTCATTGTTTAGCACCAAACAACTGATTGATTTTGTCGATTTTAATTCACAAGATATCGAACAAATTTTACCGCTGACCACGACCCAACGTGACATCTATTTACAAACTCAGTTTGAAGAAAATAGCCGTTTAAATAGCTTGGGTAGTCTGATAGAAATCAAACAAAATTTTGATCAGGAACTGTGGCTACAAGCTTTTGATCTTTTCATTGAAGAAGAATCATTTACCCGAGGCAATGTCATAAGTAACCCATTGGGTTATGGTGATCCTGGCTATCTGGTAATCTATAAACAGTACCGAGGTGCGGTTGAATTCATTGATATGAGTCAGGCTGGTCTATCAATGACTGATATTGAATCGAAAATAGCAGACTGGATTTATTGCCCTTATGATTTAAAAACAGATATTTTATTTAAAATGGCCGTTGTTAAAATAGATGACAAAACCACCTGGCTGGCAAGTCGTGCTTCCCATATTGGAGCTGATGGGTTTTCAGGCATTCAAATTTGGAATAGATTTAACACCATTTTGACCACATTGACTGAGCATCAGTCCTATCAAATTAAAGACAACCTTTTCATTCCACAACTTGAAAACTATCGTGATCGTTTTGATCATCAGGAAAATCGACAATTCTGGCAACAACGCTTGCAAAATGCACAAGCGCTGGAGTTGTATCCAACAGGCAACAAGCAGGGTGAATTCAAAACACTAGAACAATCACTCAATACTGAACAATGGATTCGTATTAAACGTTACTGTCGTCAACACAAACTGACTCATTCAATCTATTTTAAAACATTGTATGCGTTGCTGTTAAAATTGTATTGCAATCCTGAGCAAGACTATTTCTTCTACGAAGTCAGTGATTCTCGTCCCGCAAAAATGAAACAGTTGATTGGTTGTTTTTATCAGCAAATACCGATTTTAGTGCCATTGGATCAAATGGATGATCAGTTGACAATTGACAGACTCTTTAAACACCTCAAACAAGATGTTCGAGAAACATTCAAGCACAAAGAAATTTCTGTTTTATTGCAAAATGAATTAGCAAAGCCTGGTGCGGTTAAATTCTATTATAATTTTTATCCTTTTAAAATCACTACTGAGTTATTATCCGACACTTTACCCATCAAATTATTTGCACCCAGACCCGCAGAAGATCAGTTTTATTTTATTGCCGATGTGGGTCATGCAGAACCTCGATTAACTTTACATTATCACAGTCAAAGTTTTGCTGACGCTGAGTTTTTAAATCGCATGATGTCAATTTCAGATCAAATAACCCATGACGCAGACTATTTTGCTGATTTAGACTGGTTGTTGTCTGACGAACGCAACAAGCAATTATATGAATTTAATTTAACACAATATGATCATCAACCAATCCATTCTTTACAGCAAGGATTTGAACAACAAGCCTTGAGTCATCCCGATCAAATTGCACTTGAATTTAACAATGTACAAATGAATTACCAAGAACTCAATGAACTGTCTAATCAAGTGGCTCATCAATTACTCAGTCTTGAACTGACATCCAACGTGGTTGGAATTTGTATGCTTCGATCACTGGAGATGGTAATTGGTTTATTGGCTATATTAAAATCAGGTAATGCCTATTTACCATTAGACCCTGATTATCCGACGGAGCGATTACAGTACATTGCCAACAATACAGGTATTGAAGCCTTATTAGTCCATGAAAAAACAACTGAAATTTTAGGTCATCATGGTATTAAAAATCAATTATTGATCAGCAACGGTGGGATGAATCTTAAAACAGCACAGATTGATAATCCAGCAGTCAATATGACAGCCACACAATTGGCTTATGTGATTTATACCTCTGGTTCCACAGGTCAGCCCAAAGGAGTTATGGTCAGTCATCAAGCCATTATCAATCGTTTATTGTGGATGCAAAAACAATATAAGCTGACCGACAATGATTGTGTGTTACAAAAAACACCGTTTAGTTTTGATGTGTCTGTCTGGGAATTTTTCTGGCCATTATTAACAGGGAAAAAATTACTCATTGCACAACCTGATGGTCATAAAAACCCTGATTATTTGGTTGATTTGATTGTACAAAAAAATGTCACGACCTGTCACTTTGTACCTTCCATGTTGGCATTATTTTTACAAGCAGAAAACATAAAATCCTGCCAAAGTCTTCGACAAATTTTCACCAGTGGTGAGGCATTACAAAAAGCCCATTGCGACTTATTTTTTGAAAAACTGAATGGCCAGTTACATAATTTATATGGCCCTACAGAAGCCGCAGTCGATGTAACCCATTGGACTTGTGACAAGAATGATAGCAACCAGATTGTTCCCATAGGTCAAGCCATTGATAATATTCAAATACATATTTTGGATCAAAATTTGCGCTTATTACCCATGGGCATTCCTGGTGAACTCCACATTGGTGGTATTGGACTTGCAGAGGGTTATTTGAATAAACCTGAATTAACTGAGCAAAGCTTCATTGATCATACGGAGTTTAACCGATTGTATAAAACAGGGGATTTAGCACGATACCGTTCTGATGGAACCATTGAATATCTTGGACGAATTGATTTTCAAGTTAAACTACATGGTCAACGCTTAGAATTGGGTGAAATTGAATCCATGCTGTTGTCTGTCAACGACATTCAAGAAGCCGTTGTTTTATTAAAAAATGAAAACCTCATTGCTTATTATGTCGCCGAAAATGATCTGGATATTGAAGAAATAAAACAACATCTGGCTGAATATTTACCCGCTTATATGCTACCTTCCTGTTACATAAAAATTGAAAAACTACCATTGCTTGCCAATGGAAAAATTAATCGACGAGCTTTTCCTGAGCCTGATTTTAAGGATAGTCAAACACCTTATGTTGCACCACGAACCGATCTTGAAAAGCAAATCACCTCATTATGGCAACAAGTCTTACATGTGGATAAAATTGGTATTCATGATAACTTTTTTGACTTGGGTGGACATTCCATTGCTTCAATCCGATTATTAAATTTAATCACAGAAAACTTTGATGTAGACATCTCCTTACATCAAATTTTTCTAAAACCAACCATTGAAAACTTAGCCCACATTATTGATCAACAGGATCAGCAAGATCGTTCTTTACTGGTGGCGTTAAATGATCGCTGTCATGAAAAAACAACTGAACAACAACCTATTTTTATTATTCACGCCATCGGTGGCAGTGTTGCCCCTTATGTCACCCTAGCAAAAGAATTAGACACTCATTATCCCGTCTATGGTCTCGAATGCCAGCAACTTTATCAAACTGAATTTAAAGCACTTACCATTGAACAGTTAGCGACTAATTACCTGGAACTCATCAGACAAGTACAACCAAATGGCCCTTATATCATTGCAGGTCATTCATTGGGAGGACTCATTGCCTATGAAATAACCCAGCAATTCAAACAAAATAATGACGTTGTTCAAAGTTTATTTTTATTAGAAACAGCGTCACCTGCTTTTCTAAAAGAACAAGCAGAAAAAGGTTGGGAAACTGAATTTCAAAATCAGCAAATAATCGATAATTTAGATTTTATCCCGCAAGGGGATAAAGTTGAATTAAGTAGCCACGTCGGCTTCAATGAGAACTTATCCACTACTGTGGATAAGTTTCGTTTGAGTAGACGAGCTACTCAACTCAGCTTTAATGTTCAAGAAATGTTATCTCTTGATGTTTCACAATGGATGCCAACATTATTGGCCAAATATCCTCATTTTGAAAACTTTGGCGGTGAAAAATTATTATCTGCCTATTTAGCCAATATGTGGGCAATGATGCAATATCAGCCACAACCCATTGAACAAAATATGACACTATTTGTTGCCAATGAAACAGTAGGACATACGCATTCATGGGAAGATTCAGTAGATCAGTTGAGTTGTTTTGAAATAGCAGGAGATCATGAATCTATTTTGGAGCAAGATGGTGCAGTTAATATAGCAGAGCTGATGAAACGTATTATCCTAGAAAACATCCGTTAAATTTACTGCCAATGCTCTGATAAATATTTAATATTCACAGCTTGAACACTTTCGCCACGGTTTAACTGTTATTATAGATTTAAAAGTTGAGGTACATCTGCTTGTAATGCCATAATAATTCTTACATTTTTAGTTTGATATCTTGCGTCAATAAGAAACGTAAAAGTAGATAAAAACCGTAACAAGCGTCAATAATAGCTGTTTTAGGGTATATATACCGCAAGTTGCGGAATAATATCATTGAAAAGTTGCAATATTTTCGTCTGCGAACCATAATTTACGTGGGATAAGAAGAATTTGTGCGATTTTATATAGATCGTGTGGTGCGGATGAATATACTGTTAGGAGCGCAAAATTTATTTTCTAATTCAATTATAAT
>JABHHM010000307.1 GCA_018671575.1 Methylococcales bacterium
CTTTCAGCCGCATCAGCCGCACCGTCAACCAATCGATCAAAGTTTGCTCTCATCAACTGAATTTTTGAGCCGATAGGAATATCACCCGCAAAGGTCAGGGAGTTATCTTCTTCACTGACGGCCAATATGGTTCGAACCACTTGCTTTTCGACCAATTCTTGATCATTTTGTATTTTCACAAATAAGGGGAATAACAATCCCGTCGAAGGCAGTCCCTCAGCACGATCACCTAAATATTCTTTATACAATTCCAACGCAGGACGATCATCAATAGTATACAAAACATTGTGCTCAGATTTGGTCGCTGTTCGTTCAACACCAAACTTATCCCAACCACCTTGAGAGCCATGTGCAATTTTTATGGCATCGCCATAAAAGCCGACACCAACAATAGCACCACTGTCTGCCACGGAATTATTTAAAACCCAGGTTGATTCAAATTTATCCGCATCACCCGCTAAACCACCCGTCACTGAAACGTCATTAGATACTTCAGAATTAATCCCTGAGATGAGTTCAGATCCATTGACTAGCAAACCATCCGACAATAAGAAAATTGCACGTAGCTCTTGGTCATTTAATGATTGAGCCAGTTTTTTACCTGCTAAATACGAATCATCAGAACTACTGACTTTTTCACTGCCAATCTTTAGCGTTGTTTTTTCAAACCGACAAACACCAACAACCACTTCTTCATCAACAATATCCTGATTGATGATCTGACCTGACGTTGAACAACCAATAACCACTGAATTCGGGTATCTATTTTTTAGGTAGTCAAATAATGTAGCATCAACACACCGTTGAGCAAAAACGGTCACTAAAGTTTGTGGAGAATCATCGGCATCAATATCGACAGGGGCACTAAAATGTTCAGATTTTAATGTATAAGATGAGGTTTTCATTGGTCAGACTCCTTGAGCATGATGCGCTGACGAGTAAATTTTTAAAAAATTTTATTTTTCCGATATTTAGGCAACTCACAATAATTATGATCACCTACCTAATGCAAGTATAACAATAATCATATCATGAGATACAGGATATCTTAGCTCTATTATTAACGATGACGATAATAAGGATTAGAAAGTCTGGAATATGGCTGTGGTCGTTGCCGATAACGATACCGATAAGGTGTAAAATAATAAGGCGGTGGTAATGATGCAGGAGATGGATAAGTAGACCTCATTGGATAACGATTCATCTGACGAGGACGTGAACGATTCATCGGGGTAAAATCATTATTAACCGTGGCTTTAGTTGCCATGAAAACAGCTGTCTTTTGTAGTAATCCAGGTTTTTTCTGTAAATCACTTAACTCATCCGTTTTCACAACAATCTTTTGTTTACTCTTGAGTTGTGGCAATTGTTCATCTGGTTTAACTAAAACAATAGGCTCTTTTTCAACTTTTGGCTCTTTCAATTGATTGCTATTTTTTGGTGTTGACAGTGATGTTTTTACCAATATTTTTTGCTCAACAGGAATAAACTCCATCACACGATGGCTTGCATTGCCAACCAAATCAAATTGCAAATAAGGATAGGCAACATCTTTTTCAGCTAATTTTCTATTGGCCTCTATCACTCCTTGCAACTGAGTATTTTTAATATCACGCTTTGAAAAAGTAGGATAAACGCCCCAGGAAATATTAGCAATAATGCTTGGAGCCAACGTCCCTGCCAAAAAAGCACTCTTATGCCAAATATCAGATTTTTGTGACAATTGATGAAATGAAATATCCTCCACAATTGCCGAACTAATCAAATTAATACCAGACCTTAAATTAACATTGATTGACGAACCATTTCGACTGGCAGGAAAGTGCGCATAATGAAGATCTGTAGGCAACGTCTTTTGCAGATGAATCAACAAATTATTTGGTAAGTTTGTTGAGTCGATGATAACTGATTGCGCGGAAATCAAAATTAAACCCTGAGAAAAATTAAGGTGGCTCATTCCAGCAGTGGACGGATAGCTGATTGAAACATTATCAAAAGCAAACCCCAACAACCATTGCCCTTGATATTCAAAAATAGTCACATTATCAATATAACCCAAATTCGCCTGATAACCATCTCCCATTGGAATCACATCAGAAATAACCAGCCCCATCGGCTTTAAGTAATCTGCAACCGTTGAATTCATTGATTCCAAACGATTACTGGCATAACTCATTGAACAGAAAACCAAACAAATGATAGCAATCAATCTCTGCATTATTAACGCTCTCTTTTCATTGCATCCATATCAAAATCAGCTTCAAATAAACCTGTTGCAAATCGATGTTTTTCCCAATTTAATTGAGTTGATTGTCCATTCAGGTGGTTGGTCATGGTCACTGTAGCAGCCCTCCAAATAAAACCTCGATAACTTCTATACTTACCGACAGTTAATGTTTTTATATTGGTTCTTTTTTTATCGTAATAATTAATTTTCATGACACGAAAGGCATCTTTATCAATCCATTTTTCAATTTTTGAATAACCTGATTGTCCACTTTGGGGCGTTAGTTGAACAACAAAACATGGGATACCGCCATAACTTGCATTTTTCAACCACTTATAACTATATTTTCCAACGGCATGACTGGTTAAGTCTTCGTATGAAAATTCACTGCCTGCAAACGATCCTGAACTATTGGCCTCGTTAATTTTGGTCACTCGTTTGATGGCAGGTATATACAACCATTGCTCATCCATATTCACTTTATCGTTATAAGTTAACAATGCGGTTCCTTTGATGTCTTCAGAGTTAGTCACCAATAAAATAGATTTATTTTCATTGTTTTCAATTTCAACACTTTGATAAGTAAACGTATGCTTTGTATCATCCCCATGCTTGGTGATTAATGTCATCGTCATTTCAGCCGTTTCATCCACATAACCTCGAGATCTGTTATGAGTTTCTACGATAATTGCTTTACCTTTTCTACGTGCTGACAAATTAGCTCTTTCAATGCTTTTAGCCGACTTTCTCGCCATTGATTTTACTTCTTTTGAACTGCTACTGGCTTGAACATTCGGTTTTTTAACAGGTGTTTGCAATTCGCTATCAACATTCGTCACGACAACTGCCTGAGAACGAACAGGTTCTACTGGCTGAGAAACCACTGGAGCTACAGGTATTGACGGCTTAACTGGCTGACTAACAACAGGTGTTGAACTCTCCTCTTCCTCTTCTTCCTCTGGTAAAAACTGTTCGATAAAAGGAATTTCAATGGGCAAATCAATTTCTGGCATAGCAATTTTAACACCCACAAGACCTGCAACGGCCAATGCTACCAAAATAACTAACATAATAATAAGTTTGATGATCTTTCCTATCAAAGATTTTATTCGACTGAAAATAGACACTTTTTCTATTTCCAGAGGTGTTATTTCAGATGCAACTGGTTTTGTTTTATTTTTTTCAGTTGATTGAGTTGAGTCTGAAGTCTTCTTTTTAGTTTTTTCAGGCTCAGCAGACTTTTCTTCCATTATGGATGCACCAATCGGTGACACACTCAGCTCAACTTCTTCAATTTCTGTTTTTTCATGTTCTGGAGTCGATACGCCACGAGGCAAATCATCAGCAGGTTTAACAACATCACAAACTGTTTTATGGCTTGATGCCAAAATAGCAAGGTCAATACTTGATTCATCAATTTCTAAACCAGACAAATCAATACCACTCAGCAAATCAGATGATTCACCAGTATTATTGGTTTCTTCTACTGTTGTTTTTTCTTTGACTTTTTCAATGTCTTCTTCTAGCTCAAGTGTCATCTCTTCGGTGGCAAGATGGCCCTCTAAGTTATCAGGCAAGTCATCTAAGGTATAAATTTCTTCATCTTCTTCAGGACTGTCCTCAATTAACTCAGGTTCTTTATCATCATCTAAATCCAATGACTCTATTTTTTCTTCTTCAACATCAAGAGGCTGAGTGCTTTCAATGTTTTCTACTTCATCTTCTAAATCTAATCCAGACAGGTCAACTCCCGCCAACATATCATCTTCATCTTCAAGAAACTGAGCATTATCGACATCAGCTTCTGGTTCAGCGGATATTGGCTGAAGACTGGCAACCAACTCCCGATGTAAGTCAGTCATATTCTCAATACGAGCCAATAATTCACGTGCTTTAACGGGTTTTGACAAATAATCATTGGCTCCTGCTGAATAAACCCGTTTAATCGCCTCTTCCCCCGTATCGCCCGTAATAATAATAGCGGGTAATTGCGAGCGAACAGGGTCATCCAATTTTCTCAATGCTTTGACTAAATCATCACCATCCATACCATCGGCATCAAGATTCATGTCTGACAATAAAACATCGTAATCATTATCTATAATTGCCTGTAGCCCCTCTTCGGCATTTAAATAATGATCCACTTCGACCTTTTCTTTTTTCAGCTCACGGGTTAAAAATAAAGCGGCTGTTCGGCTGTCTTCTACCAAACAAACTTTGCTGTTTTCAACCACTTTATTTGCAACTGATTCATCGTCATCTTCTTCATCACGGTTTTTACGCAAAATGGCATAATTTCTAATTCGGTTTTCAAGTTCGGTAAAGTTAACAGGCTTAATCAGGTAGTCATTGGCTCCCGCATCGAATACATCCATCAATACTTTGTCATCGGTACTGCCTGTTGTTACCAAAATAGGCATTTTATTAAGACGAGGTCTGATATCGCTTCTAACAACTCGAATCAGGTCTGGACCATTCATGCCTTTGGTGCTCAAACTCAAATCAGTGACCAAAACATCGTAGCGTTTTTTCTTCAAAGAGCTTAAGGCTGATTCAGCATCTAAAAAATGTTCAAAACTGAAATCTTCCAGTGATTTGAAAAACTTTTTAACGGGATGCGCTGCTGTTCGGCTGTCTTCGACAAAACAAATGGAATATTTCTCGGTCATAAACTGATTACCTAGACTGATATCTTTTATTCATTGATGAAACAGAATTTTAGAAATGCAAAATTCTTCCCGAAAGATACAAAGAAGAATTTATTCTCGTGACATAAACTACAACTAGGAGGTTATCCCTAGTTTGCTTTTAACCAACCATTAACTTCAAACAAATCTTCGCTGGACAAATTACCTGCTGCTTGTTTGAGTGATACCCGTCGAATAATATAGTTATATTGTTCATTATCACGATCACGTTGTGCTCGGTGATAATCTTTTTGGGCATCTAACACTTCTACAATGGTTCTTGTACCCACTTTATAACCTGATTCTGTGGCTTTTAATCGGCTTTTATTTGATTTAACCGCTTGCTTTAAAGCCTTAATTCGACTCAAGCTTGCTTTAACCCCTAAAAATGCTTGTCTGGTTTGGCTAACAACAGTTCTTCTTTGCTTATCCAAATCACTTAATGCTTGCTTGTATTTAAAGCGAGCTTCTCGTTGTTTGGATGTCACCGCAAAACCTGAAAAGATGGGAACAGTAAATTGTACACCAAATGCCAAAGTCGTATTGGTCTTTTCTGTTGATGTCAACGTACCCGTTACAGGAATAGGATTGCCATTTGAATCAAGCGACAAATTTCCATTTGCATCTTTGGCAAACAGACTGGTGGTAATCACTGAAGTAGACGATTGATCATCTTCCGATCTTACCCATGAAGCCACCAAATCTGCGGTTGGAAAATGATTGGATGTTTCCAGTTTAATTTGCTTTCTTGCCGCTTCAACACCTTTTTGAAACCCCAACACTGATGGATTATTTTGCAACGCTAATTTTGCCCATTCATCAATATTGTTAGGTTCAGGAGATTGCAATGACAAATTAGATTTTAGTGACGATAGGTTTTCGTGGTATTGATTGGTTATTTCCCGTAATGATTCCAGTTTATTCTGATAGTTATTTTCTGCGGCAATTTCTTCGGCAATCGCCAAATCATATCTTGCCTGAGCTTCACTGACATCTGTTTTTGCAATTAAGCCCACCTGATAACGTTTTTTAGTTTGATCTAAATGTCTTTTTGTGGAATCTTTTTCACTGGTTGAAAACTCCAGATTATTCATCGCAGCCAACACATCAAAATAACTTTGCATTGTTCTTAACACCAAACTTTGTTCCGCTGCAGTGTAATTGCTTTTTGCCTGAGATAATTGGTCCCCTACTTGGCGCCATGCAATGTGATTTTCATAATGAAACAAGGGTTGTTGTGCAGAGAGTGTCAACGTGGTTGTGGTAAAATCAGCGTTGGAAACATCACTGACTTCTCCCGTTAAGGTACTAACACCTGTGACATCTGACTCAATATCCGTACGAGTCCTATCTCCTGTTAAAGCAATGGTTGGCATAAAGGCGGCCATTGCCTGATTTTTCAGCTCAAGAGTTGCACTCAATTCTTGTTTAGCAGATAAGATAGTTGGATCAGATTGTTTTGCAATATCATATATTTCAGTCAAATTTTCTGCACTGGCATAAGTGGTTACAAAAGATAATAACATTGCCGCACATGTTTTTTTTAATGCCATATCAAGCATCATTAAATCCCCCATTAAGATCATTTTATTATTCAAGATTTTTTTTAATTATTATGTAAGATAGTTAGATTCTAGTATAGATGCTGATAAGGCGTGTCGAAATATTAATTTATTTCTGTATTTTTTTAATGTGAAATTATTTACCTGAGCATCTATAGTCTATGTATGGTTATCAAATTTATTTTCAAGGTTCTCTTTATGATTAAACAGTTAGCAATAAATACCATTATCGGCATCATTTCCATGATGTTTACATTCAATAGTTTTGCCGCTGATGACCGTACTTCTGTGACAGTAAAAAAATTACACAAACTTTACATGTATCCTCGCATTGAATCTCCTGCAACAGTTGTCAGCTTAAACGACAGCTCAATCAGCGCCGAGGTCAGTTCAAAAATCATTGAAATGCCTGTTGCTGTTGGCGACATTGTCTTTCGTGACGCCATTTTAGCTCGGTTAAATTCAACCGATTTTGAATTAGAAAAAAAACGACTCCGAGTCAGCGCAAAAAAAATCAGCGTACGATTACAGCAAGCCCGATCGAAATTAAAACGCTATCAAAAATTGGCGGGAGGCGTATCCAGAGAAAAAGTACGCCAAGCAAAGGGGGATGTGCAAGTATTAGAATTTGACTTACAGGATATTAAAGTACGGATTGCACAAGCTTCACGAAACATTGAAAAATGTACCATTAAAGGTCCGTTTACTGGTTTAATTTTAAAGAGACTGGGCAAAGTTGGAGAATTTGTCAGTCCTGGCAAACCATTAATCAGAGTTTTAGATATAGAACACATTGAAGTCTCCGCACAAGTGCAAACACGTGACATAGAAAGCCTGAAAGAAGCCAAAGAATTAATACTGGAATACCGCAATGAAAAATACCCTTTAAAATTAAGATCTGTTGTTGCCTTACTTGATGAACGAACTCGTACTCAGGAAGTTAGATTGATTTTTAAAGATAAACACGCTTTACCTGGCACTTCTGGACGTTTGGTCTGGCAACAAATTCAACCCCATGTCTCTCCCGAATATTTAGTCCGAAGACGTGGCAAGCTAGGCCTATTGCTTTACATAAATGGTCGAGCCAAGTTTGAACAACTGGGAAAAGCTCTTGAGGGTCGTCCCGTTCCCGTCACATTGCCTATCAAGTCACTGGTTATCATTAAAGGTCGATACAGCGCCAAAGACGGTGATAGAGTTCATGCCAGAAACATCAGAATAAAACGTAAATAGTTACAAGGATTGTTATGCTAAAGTCGATACTGGACAACCATGTCCTTGCCACCTTGGTACTTGTTTTAGTCATGGTTATGGGCGTTGTCTCTTACCAGAACATGCCACGAGAAAAAAACCCAACCTTTAATTACAATGCTGTTTCGGTGGTCACAGGGTTACCAGGGGCTTCTGCCTGGGACATAGAAAAAGTCATCACAACACCAATAGAAGCAGCAGTGGCAAAGGTCTCAGATGTTAGAACCGTAACAAGCTCAAGCCAGGAAGGTTTTTCCAGTGTTACTGTCCGATTTGGCGACATTGATGATGAAACCTATGATCGACGCATCACTGACTTAAGACGTGAAATTCAAAATGCCTCTGCCCAACTTCCCAAAGAAGCGTCACAAACCTCCGTTAATTCAGTTAACAGCAGTAACGCTTTCCCCAGTGCCAGCGTCATGGTTTATTCTCTTGCCAATGATGAGAATTTACGCAAACAAGCACGTTATGTTACCAAAGACATTGAACGTATTAAGGGAATAGATAGCGCCCGCCCCATCGGTTTACAAGAACCCGAATTTCAAATTCGTTTTAAAATGGATCGTCTACAAGGTCTTGGAATTTCACCGACCTCTTTAGCCGATACGGTCAGAGCTTATTTCAGAAACGTTTCTGCTGGCACCATCAAACTGAATGACCAACAATGGGTGGTACGTTTGATTGGTGAAATTAATGATCTAGAATATCTTTCAAAACTACCGATCATCACTGCCCGTGGAGAAATTCAACTAGACAGTATTGCCGAAGTCACTCGCTCCAGAAGTAAAGCCAGTGGTCTGGTCAATTTCAGAGGACATCCTGCCATCATGATCAGCATTGCAAAAAAAGGCAATGCGAACACCTTGGAATTATTAGACGATATCAACAAATACATCGAAAAAAGAAACGAACTTTCTGAATCAACAGGCATCACATTAAGCCTACTTTATGACCAAACAGATAGCATTCGTAGCTCAATCAACGTCATGGAAACCAATGCTTTTTATGGTTTGATATTGGTAATGCTGATGACCTGGTTATTCCTTGGCTGGAAAATGGCGATGTTAACCACCATCGGTATTCCTTTTACCATTGCAGGTACTTTTTGGGTATTATCAACCATTGGCTTCACTCTCAATAATCCTGTTTTATTGGCGGTTGTTATCAGTCTGGGAATGCTTGTTGATGATGCCATCGTGGTAGTCGAAACCATGTACTTTTACTTATCAAAAGGTGGTGATGCGGCAGTTGAAGTGGTCAAAGCACTCGAAGAAGTCATCGGCCCTGTTACCGCAGCCGTTCTAACCACCATTGCTGCTTTTATGCCCCTCATGTTATTACCAGGTGTCCTTGGAAAATTCATGGTGGTTGTTCCCGTGGTTGTCACTGTGGCATTGTTATTCAGTTTGATTGAAGCATTTTGGCTACTACCAGCTCATGTTCAATCATGGGATGTTAACTTTGACAACAACAGCAAAAGTCATCAAATGCGCGTCAAAATGACCCATACGCTGAAAAATAAATTTTCGCACATATTAATCAAAGCCATGCGTCACCCAAAATCAGTGCTATTCGCTTTGATTATGTCATTTTTTATCTCCCTTGCTGCCGTTTCGACAGGCGCCGTTAAGGTCAACTTTTTTGCATTTGATTCATACCGAGTATTTTACATTGACGTAGAAACCAATCCTGGCACCTCTTTGCATCAAATGCAGGACAAATTATTGTTCATTGAGAAAAAAATGAGAGCAGCGGCCAAACCTAATGAAATCAGGGCCGTAGCGACTGCCGCAGGTAGAGCCAACAATAAAACAGGCGATCATTTAGGGCGCATTTTAGTCACCTTAAAACCTCAAGATGGTTCTTATCGTGAAATTGACGAATTCATTGAAGCCATTCGTCCCTCTGTCACTAATATTCAGGATATTTACAATGTGAATATCGTGACCTTTTCAGATGTCCCTAAAGCCGCATCCATCAAAGTTCGTTTACGGGGTGATGATTTTGATGAAATAGGCAATGCCGTCAAAGGACTGAAAAAGATATTATCGACAATGGAAGCCGTCAATGAAATCAAAGTAGATGACAATGCAGGCAGCATGCAATTATCTTTTACCGTAGACATTGATGTGGCCAGACGAGCAGGTTTAAACCCTGAAACATTATCCAGAACCGTTCGATTACTGGTTGATGGTGAAGTTGTGGCAAGTGTTCAGGACAAAGGTGAAAAAGTTGATATTCGTCTATTAAACGACAAACTCATCTGGCGCGATATTGATGAATTTATGCGACAAACCATTTCATTACCCAACAACGGTGGTGAAATTCCTTTAGCACAATTACTCTTGCCCAGTATTAAACAAGGTGTCGGCAAAGTTCAGCACTACAAATTCAGACGTTCAATGACGGTAGAAGCAGGCATTGACAAAAAGATACTCAACACACTAGAAGCCAACAACTTCATCAAAGCCAAATGGAAAACAGTTGCTCATCTTTACCCTAACGTAGTCTTAGATTTCACAGGAGAATTAGACGATATCACTGAGTCATTGGATGCTCTAAGCAGTCTATTCTTATTTGGCTTATTACTGATATTTTTAATCCTCGGCACACAATTCAACAGTTACTGGCAACCTTTGATGATTTTATTGACCGTACCTATGGCCTTTACTGGTGTTATTTTAGGTTTATTTGTCACCAATAACCCATTAAGTTTGTTTACACTTTATGGTGTCATTGCCTTGGCAGGCATAGCGGTCAATGATGCAATTGTATTGATTTCAACCGCCAATAACATGAGAAAAGCAGGAAGAAGTCGCATTTATGCCGCTGTATTTGCATCTCGCAGACGCTTCGTGCCTGTTATCATCACTTCTTTAACCACTATTGCAGGATTGTTTTCATTGTCCACAGGTTTGGCGGGTTACTCCATAATGTGGGGACCTGTTGCGACTGCGATTGTTTGGGGACTGATGTTTTCAACTTTCTTAACGTTGATTGTTTTACCCATTCTCTACTACACCTTTTCAAAAGATGAATACAACCACAAACAAACAGTATTTGAAAAAATCTCAATGAAAATATTACCCACCGTAGCAACCGTGGCAAAAGTCTTACCTGGCGGCAAAGACATTAATGAAAAAATGCAATCCACGCAACAAGACAACAAGCTCAATAAAGCGGGCTTACAGCTTATTAAAGAAGGCAAACATTGGGAATCCATTGCCGTTTTTGAAGAAGGTGTCAGTCAGTCCCCTGATAATTTATCATTAGCATTGAATGCCGCTCATGCCATGTTAATTTTTATGCAGAAAAATGGCAGTGATGAAGGCTTCTTAAAAAGAACCAAACGTTATCTGGATAAAGCTGCACC
>JABHHM010000302.1 GCA_018671575.1 Methylococcales bacterium
TAAGGGGATTCGCAATAAATAAACAAGCAATTTGGACATTTATTTATTTCGCTTCCCCTTACCTGTATCCATCCGTGATTTAAATATAATAATTAATATCTATTTTGGTTCATCAAAAATTTTGTTTTACCAATACCTTAAAACATACCCAAAGGATAAACTCATGTTTTTATTGCATAAGACATCAACCTTGCCATCAGCAAAAGAAGCATTACCTGGGCGAACAGATAAAATACCCATGAAAAATAAACATTTTGTTTTAAAAACAAACATTATACCTCCATTTGATGAACATCTTCAATTTTCAATGTTTGGTCTGGGCTGTTTTTGGGGGGCAGAAAAAATATTCTGGCAATTGGAGGGAGTTTACTCAACAGCGGTTGGTTATTCTGCTGGACACACACCTAACCCGACCTATCAGGAAGTTTGCAGTGGCATGACAGCTCATAACGAGACGGTACTTGTCGTCTATGACCCCAGCATCATTGATTATGTCAAATTATTGAAAATATTTTTTCAATCTCACAATCCAACACAGGGGATGAGACAAGGTAATGATCAAGGAACACAATATCGGTCGGGAATATACACTTACAACGAAGAGCAAATGTGTTCAGCAAAAGAAATAATGCAAGAATACCAACAAAACTTATTTAAGGATGGTTACGATAAAATTACCACGGAAACAATTCCTGCCACGGAATTTTTTTATGCAGAAGACTATCACCAACAATATTTAGCAAAAAATCCTTCAGGCTACTGTGGACTGGGAGGGACAAATACAAAATTCGATAAGACATGACACTTTCTGGCAAAATAAGAAACTTTATTTTCTGATACGCTAAAACAATCAAATTTTATAAAGCGACTTAATTCTTGAGCTATTAGATTTTGCTCCTTTTGAAGTATAAATATTCTGATTATGTATGGGTTCACCATGTAAAACGTTTAATGCTTTATCGACAAACTCTTTATTAACTTTGGCAATGGCTTCATTTTCAAAATTTTGCTCCTGACATTCTCGAGCAATCTCTTGCAATGCCTTCCAAGTAGACTGAATCTCTTCATCTTTGGCGGCAAACTT
This sequence comes from Methylococcales bacterium, assembly GCA_018671575.1. Lineage (GTDB taxonomy): Bacteria > Pseudomonadota > Gammaproteobacteria > JABHGC01 > JABHGC01 > JABHHM01. The sequence goes on from JABHHM010000302.1 coordinate 1,085, forward strand.
CTCCAAGCAGGCCTCTACACCTTCTCGCCCAGATGGCAGTTTTAGTTTACTTAAAAAATTATCCCTATCTTTGGTCAATTGCTGGGAACTATTGACCAACACTAATTTTCTATCGACAATGGCTTCAATATATTTGGGGTCTTTTCCATTCAATGCTGTTTTTTCTTCGGATAAAATAGCCAAAAGTTTATTTGCCTGCTGAACTTCTTTTTCTAAAAGCGACAAAAAAAGTTGTCGTGGATTTTGTGCCATTATGATAATACCAATGCAAAAACATGATGCCCTTTGGGTGCAAGCAAGATAGGTGATTTATTTATTGCGAGTTGCCTTAGGGATGATTCAAAAATAACCTTTACAATTTGCGAAGAAGCTTTATTCACAGGTAAGGCACGAAAACAGGCGCATAGTCGTACTATACAACTGCTTGAGTAACGAAGCTTGAGGGCAAAAGAGCCAACAAATGTAAAGATTAATTTTGAATCACCCCGAAGCATCATCTGTGTTCATCCATGGTTTTTATAATTTTTTTTCGATACTTTAAAATAACCCTTCAAAAGCTATTATTTTATCTGCCACACTTTCGGCATCCAACTTATAAGTACCGTTTGCCAACTCATTTCTAATTTGCTCAACACGGTTAACATCAACAACGGGTAATTTTGCCACCGTTTGATTGACTGACTGCAACCTTTCCGCTGCATTTGAAAAACTAACCGTATCCTTTACAGTCGAAGTCCCTGTTTCCGCTTGCTCTGCAGTTTGCTCTGTTGGACCCGCTGTCACGGGGACGGTTCGATCAAGCAATGAATTCTGTACTGCACCACTATTGATACTAGATAAGTCAATGGTCATGTCGTTTCCTCAATTTTTAAAGATTCCCACATTAGTTATCGGCAGAGCTTTAAAAAACTTTAGCTTTTTTTACAAAATAATTTAAAATATTTCAAAATAAAACATAACCAACTGATTAATAAGAGATATTATTTTAAATATTTTTCACAACAAGATAAAAAAATACGAAACAACGTCCCTGATCAACGATTAACCTGGACCTTTCCAGATCCAATAACAACACCATCTATGGTTTTTTTTGACTTTGTGTTAGTCACTCTAATGGTATCTCCTAATGCACCATTTTGTAGTGCCTTACCAATACTGCGAACTTCAAGACCTATTTTTCGTGAAATAATACTAACCAGCTCCCCTCTCTTAATAACCAGAGGGTTTTTAACCAAATTTGGCTTAATTATTTCGCCAGCATTAATATTTCGTGTAATTTCTTTTCCCATTAACCCGTCTGTTGATGAGAAATATTTCATATAAGAATTGCCGATTTCTTTTTCAACAACACTTAAATGAAACTTTGAGAGTATATCTCCTTTTGAAATCGATCTTGATGCAATCACAACATTTTTCAAGGTTTTTATTGTGACACTGATATACATAGTCCATGGTTTTTTACCATCTTCACAACGCACACCAATCGTTGAGTTACCAACAAGCTTACTACCAGGAGGTGTAAATGCTTCAAGTAACTTATTACATTGCTTTAATTTTAGTCGGCTATCAAGTCGACCAACTTTAATAGTCACCTTTTGTTGTTGTTCTTGCATCATGTTATGCACATATTCCAACGCAGCCTCTTTAATGCTTTCATGAGACTGAAAACTTCTCGCCCATGCAGATTGAAATGCAAATAAATAAATGCTCATCAATAAAAAATATAATATTTTTTTAGATTTCATCATCAAACTAATTTCAACTTAATTATTATAGGTTTATCGTTGGCTCTATATGATTTCATGGTCTATGATTGATTTATTTATGAGTGACTTTAATTTTCTGAAATTATATAGACTTATCATTTAATTATATCATCAGACTGAATTAATGAGTCAATTTTCTGCTTAATTCTAACAAAAACACTTTATTGTGAGATTTTTAATAACAAAATTTTTTAAAATCACGAATGGACACGAATACTCATTAAACATTATCCGTGATTCAAATGAATAATTTATATTTTCGGTTAATAAAAACCTTATTTTTCCGATACGTGAATATTAAAGAAAATTTCACACCAAACAACATAATTGAGGAAGCTTTATGTCAAACATATTAGATAATGTTGATCAACGAACACAGCTGGCAGGTAGAAATAGACTAGAGCTATTACTATTTCGATTATGTGATAAGCAACAGTTTGGCATTAATGTTTTTAAAGTACAAGAAGTCATCATCTGCCCAGACTTAACACAAATTCCCGAATCTAATATGATTGTCCGTGGGGTTGCCCACTTACGAGGAAGAACCGTTCCTATCATGGATTTATCTCATGCCATCGGTCAAATGCCTCTAGGTGGCGAAAAAGGTAAATTTGTTATTGTTACGGAGTACAATCGATCTATTCAAGGCTTTTTAGTAGGTTCAGTTGATAGAATCATCAATATGAACTGGGAAGATATATTGCCACCCCCCAAAGGCGCTGGTAAAAACAGCTATTTAACAGCTGTAACTCGTATAGACAATCAGTTAGTTGAAATCATTGATGTTGAAAAAGTTCTCAAAGAAGTCATGGGAGAAAACTTTAATATTTCAGACGACGTCATCTCTGATGAGGCCAAAGCAGTAGCCTCTGGTCAACACGTATTGGTGGCAGATGACTCATCTGTTGCCAGAAATCAGGTCAAGAGAGTTTTAGACTATTTAGGCGTAGAAAGCACTCTGGTTAACAATGGACAAGAAGCTTATGACCAACTTAAAGCCTGGGTGGCTGAAGGTAAAGACTTACAAAAATGGCTGGCATTGATTATATCTGATGTAGAAATGCCAATGATGGACGGCTACTCTCTAACCACTAAAATCAGAAAAGACCCTGACCTAAAAAATGTTTATGTAATACTACACACTTCATTAAGTGGGGTATTTAACAATGCGATGGTAGAACGTGTAGGTGCCAATAAATTTATTCCCAAATATGACCCTGACGAACTAACCAAAGTGATTTCCGAAAGATTGAACGAGCATGCGGCCGAGATATCTTAGATACAATCATGAATCCACATGAATACAAAGATTTCCAAAAATTTCTAACAAACTCATGCGGTATTATATTGGGAGAAAATCAACAATATTTATTAAAAAGCAGGCTAAACAGGCTCATGCGAGAATACCACACTGATTCTCCTGGCAAGCTACTCCAGATAATATCTCAGAATAAATCACCCAAACTTAAAACTCAAATCATAGATGCAATGACAACCAATGAAACATTTTGGTTCAGGGATATGCCTCATTACGATGTACTCAGTAAAAAAATATTTACCGAATATGCACGTAAAAAAAAGTCGATACGAATTTGGTCTGCCGCATGCTCATCAGGCCAAGAAGCCTACTCTGTCAGTATGTTAATGTCAGATTATACATCAACTCACCCAGGCAAATTAAATTTTAATCAAAGCATTATTGCTACAGACATCTCTTCAACCATCATTAAAGATGCTAAAAATGCAGTCTATTGCACAGTATCTTCATCACGAGGGATGCCAGCAAAATACCTTGAAAAGTATTTCACCTCACAAAATAATCATCACTACTTAAATGATGAAATAAAAAAAAGAGTTCAATTTAAAGAATTAAATCTTACCAAAAACTATGATTCTTTAGGAAAATTTGATGTGATTTTTTGTAGAAATGTATTAATTTATTTTTCAGCAGAAATGAAAATAGACATATTAAATCGTATTGAAAAAGCATTGTCACCCAAAGGTTATTTATTTTTGGGTTCATCTGAGTCACTGGTTGGTTATTCGAAAAAATTTAATATGATTTCAGAATATGGAGCGGTTTATTATCAGAAAAAATAGCTCTTTTAGAAAAGTAAGAACTGACACCCTTTGGGCAAAATGGTATTACTATAATTTAGCTAGGAGGCTGTCCGAAAATGTAGGTTTTCGTCAGAACAAGGCAAAATTTGGCGAAA
>JABHHM010000030.1 GCA_018671575.1 Methylococcales bacterium
AGGCATTGATCCAAACTTGCTTGATGTTGCTGTCAAAGATCAACGACTGTTTATTAAATCTACTGCCTCAAAAATAGTAACCAACCAAAGTGCAAATAGTACAAGCTATAGCTATTCTTCAAATCAATTTCAACAAAGTTATTCCATACCCCACAATGTTAATCTACAAAAAATGGCCATTGAAAGATCGGCTGAATTGGTTAGAGTGATATTGCCTAAAATAAAACAATAATAACTTCAATAATGGATACACAACGATGTGTATCCATGCCATGCCCAAATGCCCGACTAAAAAACTTATATTAAACTCAAACATAATGTTATACTTATAAACAACTACAAGTAACAAATAACAAACCTTATGAAAAGTTTAATTTTATTGGCCATTGCTCTGGTTTTTGGTGGTGTTATCAGTAGCATCATGCTCATTCCAACGGATAATGAAATTGCATTATTACAATTCAAAGATAAAAAATTTGATGATGCAAAAACCATGTACGAAACAAGAATTGAGTCAGGTGACCTATCCGTCTCAGTGGTGATGCCTCTCAGTCAACTTTATTTACAATATGGTGACGTCAATAAAGCCGTTGAATTGATGGAGAGATTCATCAAAAGCCATCCTAAAAATATTGATGCCTTATTGCGACTTGGAAAATTATATCAATATGCCCAAAGACCTTATGACCATTTAAGAGTTCTCGAAACCGTTGTTGAACTACAACCGACAGAAGAACGACTGATGGATTTATCTAAAATTTATAATTTCATTGGCCGTTATAAAAAACAAATTGAAACATTACGTTCAATTATCGAACAATACCCCAACAATGAAAAAGCTTATCTTGATCTAGCCAATTTACAAGCCTCTCAAGGCTTAATAGAAGACGCCATCAAAACTCAAGACTTGTATATTAAAAAACACCCTGGACGAGTCACCGTAGATACCGTCATGTTAAGTCTGAGCCTAAAACTCAATGATGGTCAATTTAAAATCGCTGAAAAATTAGCCAATGACTGGTTGAAATCCAATAAAAATGATTACAAAGCCGCTCTAAAATTTGGTGGTTTATTCCAATCTAAAAGAAAACCTAAAATTACTCTTGACATGATTAAACCGTTTGAAGAAATTGCCAAAGGAAAAGCCGATTACTTATCCATGATTACCGAACTGGAAGTTGAACTCGGTCAAAGTAAAACAGCCTTAAGTCGACTCATGGCACTTTATAAAAACAATGAATTACCCAAAGAACTTTGGGGTAAATTTATTGAACTAACTTTTTCCGCAGGCAATACCAAACTGGCAATGAAAGTCGCCAAACAAACAGACATCAGCTCATTACCCGACTGGTTAGTGGTTAATATGATTGAATCAGCTATCTTCAGTCGTAATATTGAATTTATGGAATGGATTCACATCCAGTTAGAAGCAGAATTTAAAGAAACCCACCCAGTACTATTAGGGCGACTAACAGAAGCTAAACACAACTTAAAATTGGCAAAAAAATGGGCCAATAAAGCTTATAAAAATACTGATATTTTATTATTAAGGGAAAAAATCAATTTAGCCCAACTATTCATTAAGTTAAAAAATAATGACATTGCTTTAGCTTTATTAATGGAATTAGCAAAACACAAAGATACACCCGATCAGGTCTTAGCCGATATGACTGATTTATTTTTAAAATTAAAAAAAGAAGAACAAGGTTTTGTGCTTTACCAAAAAATCCGAAAAGTCAGAAATTCACCCGCCATTGAAGCGGCTTATGTGTTAATGGCAACCGCCAGTAAAAAACAAAAAATGGTACTTGACTGGTTAGAGTCAGGTAATAAAAAGATTATTCCTAATCGCACACTATTGGATATTTATTATGTTTCTTTAGATAAAAAAATTCCTAAAGTTGCCTTAAATGTTGCCAATATTTTATATGACAGAAAAAAAGGAAGCAACGAAATTTGGTTCATTGCTCAAGCCCACATGGCATTAAATAATCCAGAAAAAGCACTGCCACTGTTAAGAGAGTTAAAAGGACACAATGCACAAATAGATGCAGCTTATGAAGAAGCACTGATTCAATCTTGGAAAAAAGGCATTAATGTCACCGCTGAACTTAAAGATCATCTGCTTAAAAAGCTGGAGCAACCCTTTGTCTCATTGGAACAACGACGAGGCATCGTGTTCCAGCTATTAGAAATGAATGAAAAAGGCATTGCCGTTGAACAACTCAAAATTATTGCAGAAAATGTTCATCCAAAATCAAATGATGTCAGCCAATTATTGTATATTTGGGGGCCAAGACCCGAAAAGCAACATATGGATTGGCTAGAAAAACAAACAACCAATTCCAAACATGAATACTTACACATCTGGCTAAAATATCTCATGGACTTTGGTCATCCCAAAAGAGTGGTTAACGTTGTCAATAAAATTAAATTTAAACAACGCAATGATAAAATCAATGATATTTTTGTAGACAGTCTTGTCTTAAATAACGACTACAAACAACTGGGTAGAGAATTAACACAACTCGTCAAAGTAGAAAAAAGAATTCCACGTTTAAGTCGATGGGCAAAAACAGCGAAAGACCAAAACTTATTAGTTGTTGCTGAAAAAACCTACAAAAAAATATTAAAAATAGATGAAGACCATATCAAAACGTTGAGAACACTGGGGTTATTAACCTATCATCAAGGAAAACGGCAAGAAACCATCGAATTTTTATCGCATTATCATCAATTAACGGAAGGTGACTGGGAAACTTATTATTTTTTAGGCGAAGCGTTATCCGTCTTTAACGAATTTAAGCGTTCGGTAAGCTTATACTATAAAACATTGGATAAAATCAGTGATATGGATGGTGAATTACCTTATGCGGTTAAAGTGGTTAAAGCACAAATTCTACACCGAATCAAAGGTACAGAAGCCTCCATTGAGTCTTTTAATGAATTGAGCCATTCAAACCCTGGGGACTTGGGTGTCCGAGCAGATTTTGCCGCCATGTTAATGGAAACCAAAAG
>JABHHM010000142.1 GCA_018671575.1 Methylococcales bacterium
ATCTTACTTGCACGTTGCATAAGATTCGATAAATCTCATCTAATCTTTTATTCGTCTTCTTTGCCACAAAAATAGTTGTGTAGAGTGACTACACGCCTATTTTTGTAGCAAAGAAGACAAACAAAATTTCTGCACAATATGGGTAGTTTATTTATTGCGTGTTACCTAAAGAGTAATTTTTTTTGGAAATTCTGAAACCATAATGGATTTTTCAAGCACACCTTCGGTATCAAAAAACACCATTACTCCATTATTCTTACAGATCCAGAACTCTTTTGCTCCTTGCTCAAAATAGAGGTGTTTTTTTTCATCCATTTCTTTTTTAGTATTACTTGATGAAATCACTTCGATGCATATTTCAGGGCAAATGGAACATTCTGTTTCATTTTTTATGACTGAAAAACAACCATCTGAAGCCCAAGCAACATCTGCAACTCGAGTTCCCTTAGATGTCACAATGGCACATTCAGGTAGTGTTTTACCTGTTTTTAACAACGTTCGTAAAATAAACTCAATTTCCCCCTGAAATGCTGAGTGACTAACCTTAACTGGAGTCATTAGAATTTTTCCATATTCATTCAATTCAATTTTAAAAGGCAAATTTTTTAAATCAGGATGCTCACATGCTTCTTGCCAATTCATAATTGTAATCCTAAATATTTATTGATGAGTTATAATTGGAGTATAACACAACCATAATAATCTCAGGACAAAGGGCTATCTTTATACATTATCACGCAGCAACTTCTCGTTTCAGTTTATGACCCCAAAATAAAACCACAGGAATATTCAGTAAACCAACCATCAGTAATAATTCAACAATACTAAAATCACTTTTCAATGCAACAATACTCACAATAGAAGCCAAAACCATATACAACGCATTAAAAATATTATTAGCGGCAATCATTCGAGAACGGATTTGCAAAGGGCTTTGTTGTTGAACCAGTGTCATTAGAGGAACAATGTATAAACCACCGCACAAACTGATCATTAAAAAATCAAACAATAAATGTAGATTGGCTGAATTTTCTATAAAAATAGAAATTGTCTGTTTAACTGGTGAAGCTACCGTGGGTGTTGCAAAATATAAATCAATGGTAAAAAGGGTTAATCCTATGGCTCCAATCATCACTGTTCGCAATGATATTTTACCTGGCGACAATTTATTACATAAAATAGAACCCACTCCAATACCCAACGAAAAGACACTGAGAAAAAGTGTAACGATGGTTGAATCAGCACCCAACACCTTAAGCACATAATTTGGTATTTGGGTTAAAAAAACAGCGCCAAAAAACCAGAACCATGACACACCTTGCATGGCAAAAAAAACAATTTTGTGCTGAAATGCGCCACCAATAATTTGCCACGTTTCTCTGACAATATTAAAATTCAACTTTAATTCAGGTGAACCTGATGGTGTTTTTGGCATCAAAAGACTGCAACCATAACCCGCAATGGCAACCGTTATCACCGCTCCACACAGCCATAAAATACCAGTGGTTTCAATACTGACCAATGAACCACCAATTAATGTACCCAATAAAATGGCTAAAAAGGTACCCATACCGACTAAACCAGTCCCTGCCACCAGTTCATTGTCATCCAAATGTTGTGGTAAATAGCTGTATTTAATCGGCCCAAATAAAGTTGATTGTAATCCCATGAAAAATAACAATACAATTAATAAAATAAAACTCTGACTCAAAAAACCCATCACAGCCACACTCATAATCATAATTTCAAACATTTTTATATTTCTGGTCAAATAGGCTTTATCCCATTTATCCGCAATTTGTCCCGCCATGGCTGAAAATAAAAAAAATGGAATAATAAAAATTCCCAAACAAATATTAATCAAGATATCGGAATCTAACGGCAGTACATTTAAGGGCTGGATGGCAATAAAAATATTCAGTGCATTTTTGAAAATATTATCGTTCAATGCGCCTAAAAATTGTGTCCAGAAATAAGGTGCGAAACGTTTTTGTGCCAAATAAGTAAAGGTAGATGATGCGCTCATGAGATTCTAGTTTAAAATTGAGGTGAATTTTTGCTATTATAGCCGAAAATAAACCGATAACTTCAATAGTTCAGTCAAAAAATTATGCAATTCAAAACATTTTTTCAAGATGGTTCTGCCAGAAATGGGCAACTAACTTTCCCCAGGGGCACCATTGACACTCCTGTATTTATGCCCGTCGGTACTTATGG
>JABHHM010000029.1 GCA_018671575.1 Methylococcales bacterium
GGAAGTTTTTGGTGGTTCAAAATATGGATTTGAGGAAAAAACTAAAACCCGTGGTTTGGGGAGCGCAAGGAACTTTACCAACAGCGAGTCATTTTGTTGTAATCCTAGCCAGAAAACAACCAACAATGCAATTTGATAGTAAATACATTACTCACATGATGCGTGATATTCATCATCTGGATGATGATATTATTCAAAAAAGACGAGACATGTATCAAACATTCTTAGAAAATGATTTCAGTCTTTTGAAAGATGAACGTGCAACTTTTGACTGGACTACTAAGCAGATTTATATTGCTTTGGGTAACATGATGACATCTGCTGCAATGATTGGCATAGATAGTTGTCCCATTGAAGGCTTTAAAGCCAATGAATTATCACAAATAATGTCAGACGATTTTGATATTAACACAACAGAATTTGGTGTTGCGTGTATGGTTTCCTTTGGCTATAGAATCAATCAACAAAAAACAAAAACAAGGCAAACTATTGAAGCTATTTCCCATTGGTATCGTTGATATTCTGTTGTTTTCAAAAAAAACACTCCATTGGTGACGCATAACCAACACCAGGACTTTCATCTTTTGATTTTTTGATTTTTTGTCAGCCATTTATCCAGATGATTTGCAAATGACATTCGGTCACTTTGGCTTAGTGTAGGCGGACCACCTGTGTGAATTCCGCTGGATCGCAATGTATCCATAAAATCTCTCATATTCAATCGAGATTTAATGCTATCCGTTGTATACATTTCTCCACGGGGATTTAAAGCACGCCCGCCCTTTTCAATGACTTCTGCCGCTAGTGGAATGTCAGCAGTAATCACTAAATCACCAACTTCAACCAGCCTTACAATTTCATTGTCTGCGACATCAAAACCTGCTGAAACCTGCAACATTTTAATATTTGGAGAGGGAGGAACACGAATTGACTGATTGGCCACCAACGTCATCTGTACTTTAGTACGCAGAGCGGCTTTGAATAAAATCTCTTTTATAACGACAGGACAGGCATCTGCATCAACCCATATTTTCATGTCTATTTGGCGTAATGATAATATTGTTGATTCAAATAATTGGTGATGGACTCAACTTCGTCATCAAATAAACTGGCACCAACCATTAACCCGCATTGCTTGACTCGCTTTTTCAAAGCGGAATACGACTTTGTCTTTTTATTTTTTCTGGTAAAATTTGCAGGAGTCTGGTGGCATTTTATACAGTTTTTATTAAACAATTCAGCACCATTAGAAACTTCGTCAGCAACAACATTCAACGATAAACTCACTGCTAACAAAGTCAGTATAAAAAATTTCATCTAGCTTCCCTTTAATTTTCTTCTTGCTTTAACAGCAACCGCAAGATCACGTAAAGTAGTCATTGTGTCATCCCAACCAATACAAGCATCTGTAATACTTTGACCATAGTTCAGTGGTTGCCCTTCGACCACTTTTTGATTGCCTTCATTGAGATGACTTTCAATCATCACGCCAACAATTCTTGAGTCACCTTGCGCAATTTGAGCATACACATCTTTTCCTACGATCATTTGACGTTCAAATTTCTTTTCACTGTTAGCATGACTTAAATCAATCATTATTTTCGCACTCAAACCAACAGATTCCAACTCAGATGATGCCTTTTCCACGTTGGCTTTATCATAATTGGGTGCTTTTCCACCTCGCAAAATGATATGGCAATCTTCATTGCCAGTGGTCGAAAATATAGCCGAATGACCTGCTTTGGTTAAAGATAAAAAATGATGTGACTGAGAAACGGCATTGATTGCATCAATGGCAATTCTTAAAGTACCATCCGTACTATTTTTAAAACCAACGGGACAGGAAAGTCCTGATGCTAATTCTCGATGTACTTGGCTTTCTGTTGTACGAGCACCAATAGCCCCCCAGGCAATTAAATCAGCGATATATTGTGGCGTAATTAAGTCAAGATATTCTGTTGCAGCAGGAATTCCCATCTCATTCAAGTCCCTCAACAATCTTCTTGCCAAACACAAACCTTTATTAATTTCAAAACTACCATCTAATTTGGGATCATTGATTAAGCCTTTCCAACCAACGGTAGTTCGTGGTTTTTCAAAATACACTCGCATAACAAGAACAAGTTCATCGGCCAATTCATCTTTAATTTCTTTTAGCTTTTCAGCATATTCATGCGCAGCATCAACATCATGTATGGAACAAGGCCCTACTACAACCAAAAC
>JABHHM010000201.1 GCA_018671575.1 Methylococcales bacterium
CGTTTATATGTCGGTGATACAGGTGGTAATATCTGGAGAGTCGATATTGTGCCTAATCACACATCTAAAAATAAAGTATCTCAAGGAATTAACCCATCTGAAATTACGGTATTTAAAATTGCTGAATTCGGTGGAAAAGATGCAAATGATCGCAGAATATTCAATAAAATTGATATTGTTAGAACATTTTTTAATGGTAGAAAAGTGGATTTTCTGCTGGTTGGTACTGGTACACAGCCGAATCCATTAGAGAGGAAGGTTAAAAATAGATTTTATGCAATTATGGATTTTAGAACCAGCACTCAATTAATTACCAAGAAGGATTTGACGGATTATCCAATAAAAAACTCTCAACTGGCTAATATGACCAGTCATATTAATGAGAATGATGCCGCGGAAAAGGTTAAGGCAACTACTTTTACCGATAATAATGGTGTTGAGGTTAGTCGGAGTGTTGGTGGTTGGTATCTGTCTTTAGAAAATGCAGGTGAAAAAGCCTGGCATTCTTCTGTGACTTTTGGTGGTAAGGTGGGGTTTTTAACTTACACACCTGGTTTGAACACAGAAGGTACAAAATGTTCTTCAGGCAATATTGGTGAAGCTAGTCTTTATGCTATTGATCTCAGAACAGCGCGATCAGTTTTTAATGTTAGTGGTGGAACGTTTAAGCCAAAACTAAACCAAACACTGAATTCATCCGATCGAAAGATAAAATATGGCGATGGTATTCCAGGTAAAATTTCTTTGCACATCAGAACCAATGCTAACAAGAAACAGTTCGTTAGTTTGATGACCACTAAAGGTGAAGTTAAAATTCCAATTTTAGGTGATAGCAGTAAAACTGCCGATGAACTTCAAAAGTCTCGCAGAAGAAATAATAGGTCTTACATCCTTTCTGGTGTTGCCAACTAAAAAAATAAATGGTGAGGTGAATACCTCACCATTTTTATTTGGAATCTAAAAAAATACCTCTTTCTGTTCTTTCAAAACTATTTTCTATATTTATACCTCTCAATAATCTCATCAATAAATTTAACATGTGCAGGCAGGCAAACTCGTTTTAAATCATAATGCTGAATAATGGTTTGTCTCGCATGATGTTTAATGGTTTGATAACTTGTTGGGTTACTTAAAATATGGTCCATTCGATCAACTATTTCCTCAATATTAAAAAAATTCACCAATAAACCATTTTCCTGATGAGTGATAATTTCTTTGACGGGATCAGTATCAGATGCAACCACAACACAGCCACACGACATGGCTTCAAGCATTGACCAGGACAAAACAAAAGGGTAAGTCAAATAAAGGTGAGCAGCAGACACTTGCAATACATTAATAAACTGGGTGTAGGGAATATTGCCTAAAAAGTGAATTCGACTTAAGTCTAATTGCTTCCCTAATTCAGCCATTAATTGAGTGCGCCAGTTTTTTGCATTCACTGGCATTTTTCCATAATTGACGGTTTGATCATTGCCAACAATTAGTATATGGGCATCTTTGTGACGACGTAAAATTTCGGGTAATGTCCGCATTAAAATATGAAAGCCACGGTAAGGCTCAAGGCAACGAGAAACGTAAGTAATGATTTTGTCTTTACTTGTTAAGTTCAGATCATTTCCCATTTTGTTTTTGATGTAAAAAGTGCTGTTTGGATTGGGTTTCAATTGATCGGTATTGATACCATCAAAAATAACTTTTATTTTGTCGTGATATTCTTGAGGGTGTAGTATTTTTTGCCAATTGGTTGGTGATAAGCCGTAGTCACAACTATTAAGGCTGAATAAATTAATGGCATTTTTGGTACGCGCACGAAAAATGTCATCAAATTCTGCTGGAAATTCAGGGTCAAAATCTAGGTCTACTGCTTTGGCGTGATAAAAAAATTCAAAGAAATTCAGTAAGGGCGTATCTGGGAAAACATCTTTGATGTAAAGCGATTCTCCCCAGCCTGGGTGAGCACAGACAATGTCAGGGGTAAATTTTTTTTGGCGCAATGTTATGCAAATTTTAACGACTGCCTGAGCTCTGCGCACACCATTTTCAAAGTCATTAATGTAATGGTGGGAGTTTGCTGGTATCAACTGTGTTTGGTCATAGTTGCCAATAGTCACCCTCGGAAAAATGTGTTTTATACGTTCTGCCACCATTTTTTCAGTAATAATAATCACTTCATTATTGCTATCGTTCAAAAAATATTGAACAAGGTGTTTGTATTGGGCAGGGAAGTTTTGATGAATAAAAAGGATTTTCATTTGGGTTTAATTATTATTCTTTGATTTGTTGGACTAGACTATAATTATAAACTAAAGCTATGTTTAAAAACCACTCATCTGAAAAAATCTTCCAATCATACCTGTAGTAATTGGTTGCTCAATAATTAGTGATAGACTATCAATCATGACTAGAGAAAATATCAAAAAAAATAAAATGCCCCAAGGTTTTTCATTAATAGAGTTAATGGTGGTTATTGCTATCATTGCAATTGTGTTAGGTGTTGCGATACCTAATTTATCTACCATGGTCAATAATAGTCGGCTTGATATGGGGATTAATGAGTTAACAACTTCATTAAGTGCAGTCAGACTTGAAGCACTAAAAAGAAGGCGTGCAGTTTCGATATGTGGGCGTGGAACCAGTAAATCAAGCTGGGCAACCAATAACGTTGATGTGGGATGGGATATATTTGATCAAATCAATGGCGCAGGCACTTTACTGAGAACGATAAAAATATCAGGTGATAGTTTGTCATTTGTCAGTAGTGTAGGAATGTGTTTGAATTTTGATAGTCTCGGTGGCATTGGTGGTAGTGAGAATATCCAGCTGTGTCAAAAAGACAATAAGGTTGGGAAACGAATCACCATTAGTGGTCCTGGACAAGTGTCTATTGGAGATATTGTATGTCCCTAATATTCAACAGACAGCGGCAAAAAACATTGTCGGGTTTTACTCTGATAGAGCTATTGATTACAGTAACGATTATGGGGGTTGGGATGTTGGGTCTTTCTGCCATGCAAGGTATGTCAAAATTAAATAATCATTCGGCATGGCAACGTTCACAAGCTGCTTTTTACTTGCAAGATATGGCTGATCGGATGCGAGTTAATGCCATTAATTTGCAGGGAAAAGGACTCAATGCTTATGAAATGTCTAGTTTGGACAATTTTGAAAACATTGTTAATGATTGTAGTAAAATCAGTAATACCAAACAAATCGAATTAGATCTTTGTGAAATTAAAAAAAGCATGAAAGAGAGTTCTCTAACAGCACCTGGGTTTTGTATTTTTTTACGAGAACCATCAGCCAACATCAATAATAGAGTTTCATTGGTTGTTTCATGGGTTGGTTTGACCAGTTTGGATTCAAATTTGCCAGCAGTAAACTGTAATGGTGGGGGAAGTTGTAAGTGTAAAAAATCTTCATGGAAAGCGGAACAAAGACAGCAAATACGACAAATTACCCAAGAACTTTACATTAATACGAATTAAATCAATGGTCTATGAGAATAATAATGCAACCACTTAATTTATCCAAGCAACAAGGTTTTACCTTGCTGGAATTGTTAATAGCCTCGGCCATTGGTGTGTTTATCTCTGCTGCCGCGGCTTTTATGTTTGTCAGTTCAAAGCATGCTTATGTTGAAACAGAACGTTATGCAAGAGTTCAGGAAAATGGTCGTTATGCGATGCAGGCTATTTCTATGAATTTAGATAGAATTGGTTTTTGGAGTTATCATAATGGGACAATTTCGTTGGTGAATGAATCTATTATTCCAAAAAATAGTTGTAATACAGAGGTGGATTTTCCACTTATTCACTCAGACCCAAAAGTTATTCATGGGTTGAGTATGGATCGAATGTTATGGTCAGGAAAAGGCAGTCAAGCGGGCACCTGTCTGGCTCCAAATTACAGTAAGACTTCGGATGTTTTGTTGATTCGTGCATTGTCGGCTCAGCCAATTTGGGGGGTTCATTCTGGGGACCCCTCAATAGCAACTGTTTATGATAAAAAGCGTTATTATGCTGCTATGGGTGCTAATATGGTGGGTACATTGCGTTTTTTTAAGGGTGATGC
>JABHHM010000039.1 GCA_018671575.1 Methylococcales bacterium
AAAAGCAAATGGTTTTGATTAAATATGAGGTGATTTCGGGATAAATTATGAAAAAATGTGAATAATTTTGCTGTCATGCACGCTTACCGGAAGTTCACGATTATATTGCCTAATTTTAATCAGCTATTTTTGTATTCTGGAATGGACTTACCTGAACTGACGTTGCATATGCTGAATTTTGGTGGTCTCTATCTTTTAATTGGGTTAATCTTTTTGAGTGCTTTCATCCTTAATTTTTTATATTCCATCTCACAGATTAAATCAGCACTTTATCACCTGGATACCTCGTTATTTTCACGCCAAAAATTACTGGGGTTTTCAATCATTAAACAACAGTTATTGGAATATTTAAAGATTGGCCATTGTATTGCTGGTAAAGAAATCAATTGGCGCAATGAACTTACTCTATTGAATGATGACCAACAAAAACAATTGAACTTAGCCTCTGACATTGGGGACTTTAAAGACGAATTGCTTCATCAGTTGCATTATTATGAAAAAAACATCCAACACGGCCTTCATATTAAAAGGCAAATACTATCTATCATAGGATTTATATATGTTAGCGTAACCATTGGTATTTATATCATCGCTTTATACCTCCCTCTTTTTTCACTTGCAAATGTCCTATAAAGGAGTTCGATTATGTTTCAAAAAGGTTTTACTTTAATTGAGCTGATGGTCGTCATTACCATTATCGGTATTCTGGCTTCAGTGGCTATTCCCAATTATCAGCAATATGCATTAAGAGCACAAGTGACCGAAAGCTTAACGTTAGCAGACACGATAAAAATTGCACTCATCAGTTATTACAAGGTCAAAGGTGAATTTCCAAAAAATAATAAAGAGGCAGGATTACCGCCATCAGATAAATTAATAGGCAATTATGTCAGCTCAATGGACGTGTCTGACGGTGCAATTAACATTACCTTAGGCAATAAAGTATTTGCACCGCTGAAAAATAAAATCATCAGCATTAGACCTCTGACGGTTATAGATAGCCCGCTAAGCCCAATCTCATGGAGTTGTGGCAATGCCAAGCCACCCCAAGGAATGCAAGCCATTGGAGAAAATAAAACCAATTTGAAAGAAGTGTATCTTGTGACTGTTTGTCGTTCAAATTTTTAAAATTGCCCCATAGGATTAAACAACAATGAACACCGAAGACTTATTCAAAGTTGCCCATATTGTAAAACAACAAGTTCCCAGCGTTGATGCTTGGCAAGCCAGAATCATCCATATTGAAGAAGAAAGCCGGTCTGTTCGTCAAGACATATTACAACCTGTGACAACAGAAGATGACATGGGAATTATGATTACTTTAGGCATAGGTGGTGGAATGGGGTATGCCGCAACTTCTGACCTGAGTTTAACAGGCATCTCAAGTGCCATGAAACAAGCCAAGTATTGGGCTGAAATTTGCCAACATAAAAAGTTGTTCGATGCTAGATCATTACCCTTGATGCAACATAGCGGTCAGTATCAAACCAACACCATTCAAAATTGGAAAGATAGAAGTATCAGTGATTCTATTGAGCAATTGTATCAAATTTCCAAACAGCTAAAAATCAGTGATCTGATTGTAGATTGGTCTGCTGCTTTAGGCTGGAAACGTACCAAATCATTAATCATCAATCAGGCTGGTAGTGAAATACTACAACAGAGAGAACAAATATTACCGCACATTTCTGCCACTGCCAATAAAGGTGCCGAAACACAAAGTCGATGCCTAGGACATGAGATGTCAGGACAAGGCGGTTTAGAACAATTGCAACGACTCGGCTTTCCAGATAAAGCAAAATCACTTGCCAATGAAGCCATTGTATTATTAGATGCAGACAATTGCCCTAATGGCACTTTGGACTTACTGTTATCACCAGGTCAAATGGTGTTACAAATACATGAAAGCATTGGTCACCCATTGGAATTAGACCGTATTTTAGGTGATGAAAGAAATTATGCTGGCACTAGTTTTGTCACTGAAGAAATGTTTGGGCAATATGAATATGGCTCACCGTTACTCAATATTACGTTTGACCCAACACACAACGAACAGCTGGCTAGCTATGGTTATGATGATGATGGTCAATTGGCTGAAAAACAATTTATTATCAAAGAAGGTATTTTGCAACGGCCACTAGGTGGACAAACCTCTCAGCTTCGTGCCAATTTATCAGGAGTTGCCAATGCCCGTGCTTGCCATTGGAATCGGCCAGCCATTGACCGAATGGCAAATCTTAATTTAGAAGCAGGAACATCAAGTTTTGAGGAATTAGTGTCTTCCATTGAAAATGGTGTATTGATGGATACCAATAAATCATGGTCAATTGATGACAGCCGAAATAAATTTCAATTTGGCTGTGAAATGGGTTATCTCATTAAAAATGGTGAATTAAGCAAAGTCGTTAAAAACCCAAATTATCGAGGTATTTCTGCTAATTTTTGGCGCAACCTTAAAGGGGTCGGACATCAAAAAGCAACTCAATACCTTGGCACACCCAATTGTGGCAAAGGTGAACCCAATCAACTGATTGAGGTTGGTCATGCAGCACCACCCTGTCATTTTAGTAACGTGGAAGTATTTGGGGGTGCTAAATGAAGCACTCATTTACTCAATTAGTCGATTTTTTAAAGCAAAAAATAACCACCAATGAACAGTTTTTATTGAATTTATCCGCTGAAGAATCAGATTTTGTTCGGTTAAATCATAATAAAATAAGGCAGGCAGGTCATGTCAAACAAATCCACCTGAGTTTAAAGCTTATCCAAGGCGAAAAACATGCCACAGGTAATATTTCATTAATGGGAGAAAGTGAGGAAGATTTTGTCCGAATTCACCGATTACTCAATCACCTACGATCTCAACTGCCTTTTTTACCCGATGACCCCTATTTGAATTTTTCTACTGAAATCAACCAGACCGAAACAGAACATTCTAGCCATTTACCTGAATCACAACAAATGATTGACGACATCATCCATACAGCAGATACACTGGATTTGGTTGGGATTTTTGCCAGTGGCACACAATATCAAGCATTTGCCAATAGCTTTGGTCAATACAATTGGTACATGAACAATAATTTTAACTTTGATTTCAGCTGTTATTTAGAAAAAGACAAAGCCGTCAAGTCTGGGTATGCGGGCTATCAATGGGATAAAGCATCTTTTGTTCAACGTATTAAAAATGCCAAACAGCAGTTAGACATATTAAAAATACCAGAAAAAATCATCCAACCTGGACAATATCGAGTGTATTTAGCACCTTCAGCTCTGGCTGAAATTCTCAGCATGATGGCTTGGGGTGGTTTTGGTTTAAAAAGCCATAAAACAGCTCAAACCCCACTGTTAAAAATGACCAAAGAGAATCGTCATTTGAGTTCTTTAGTCACTTTATCTGAAAACTATACCATGGGACTGACACCCCCATTTACCCGACAAGGTTTTATTAAGCCCAAACAAGTCACGCTAATTAAGCAGGGGAAATATCAAGATTGTTTAACCAGCCCAAGAAGTGCTAAAGAATATGATCAAATCGTCAATGCCGATAGTGAAATGCCTTCCTCTTTAGAGTTACAGAAAGGCCAGTTAAAACAGGATGATATTTTACAAACACTGGAGACAGGACTTTATATCAATAATTTGTGGTATTGCAATTATTCTGACAGAAATGAAGCACGAATCACAGGAATGACTCGGTTTGCCTGTTTTTGGGTAGAAAATGGTGAAATTAAAGCCCCTATCTCTGTGATGAGATTTGATGATTCAATCTATAGTATGCTAGGGAATAATTTACTGGCTTTGACACAACAACAAGATTTCATTCTTGACCCAGATACGTATTCACAACGATCAACGGCAAGTATTAAGCTACCTGGAGCATTGATTGAGAATTTCACATTGACATTGTGATGACAAATTTTCTAATATTAGGTAACGCGCAATAAATAAACTACCCATATTGCGCAGAAGTTTTGTTTGTCTTTTTTGTTACAAAAATAGGCGTGTAGTCGCTCTACATAACTATTTTTGTGGCAAAGAAGACGGACAAAAGAGCCAGTAAGATGGGTAG
>JABHHM010000028.1 GCA_018671575.1 Methylococcales bacterium
AAAACTTTCCAGATTTTTTTGTGCCAATTGAATTTGGTGTGCAATGGCAATGCTTTCAAACCAATTCTGGGTGATTTGAATTTTTAATGAAAATTTAGCGGCATCATAATCTACCTGACGGGCTTTAAGTTCTGCATTTACAGCCTCAGTTTGCGTGGCTAATTTCCCCCAGATATCCCATTCCCAGCTGATATTTAAATTAAGCTTATATTGTTCAGTATCTTGGTTTTTAGTTGCTGAGGTATCACTGGTTATGATGGGACGATGTTGTACTCCTTGTATTTGAGCGGATATTCGAGACTCATTTAAGCGTTTGGCCGTTGCCTTTAAGTTTTGATTGTTTTGATAAGCTTCTTGAATTAATTTTTGTAATTTTATATTTTCAAAAATTTTTTTGATTGTTTGGTTACTTGGCTGATGGGAGGGGGATATTCCCCAGTGGTTGGGATAAGTAATATCAGGTGTTATGGGCTGAGTTGCTGGTTCACTAAAATGGCTACAGCCAGTTAAAAAAGAAGTGTCAATCAAAAGAGAAGTAACAATAATGTGAATTTGGATGTTTTTCATTTGAATTCCAATTGTTTCAACCATTGCCGTGTTTGTGGATAATTTTTAGTTTTTATAAAAGCCTGACGTGCAATCTCAGGTTGTTTTGCATAATAAGCCGATATGCCTTTTAAAAAGTAACTTTTGTTTTGTTCTTTTGATGTTAATTTGCCTGTTAAGAGTGCTTTGTCAATTGAAATTAAAGCTTGTTTCCATTGTGAGTTTTCGATGAATAGTCGGGCAATTTTGAGTTCTATTTTCCCTGTTTTGTCATGGTGACTGGCCTGTTTAAGTGCTTTGATTGCTAACGGATATTCTTTGGCAAGAATCCAGCAATCTGCCAGTTTTTTCCAGTTTTTTTGGTTGGAGGTGATTGTCTTTGACTGGATGGATTGATGGAGTTTTTCTGCTGCTTGAAAAGGCAAATTCAAGTACAAATACAGATCAACCAATCGTTGAAGATCTGATTCCTTTTTAAGTAAAAATAAATGGTCTGCTGATTGATAGGCCGCTAATGCTTTGGCGGGTTTTTTAATTTGTAAATATAAGCCAGACAGTTGTTTCCAATAAGTTAATTGATGAGAATAATTTTTAAGTAAAATATGATAAACCAAAATTGCTTTTTGGTAGTGTTTTTGTTGAAGATGAAAGCTGATCAATATTTGATACCATGATTCAGCGGGTTTTTTAGATTGTTTAATGGCTTGTAGGATATGAGAAATAGCGTCGTTATAAAAATGCTCATGAGAATAAATCATGGCAATAAATACGTGGTTGTTAGGTGATATTTTTTTATTATTTTTGAGCCAGCGTTTTAAAATTGTGAGACTATTTTTATAGTCTTGTTCTCCTGCGTAAAGCTGTGCCAAATTATATTCAATATTTTTTTCGACAAAATCAGGCAATATTTTTAGGGCAAGTACCTCGTTTAGTTGCTTAATTGCCGTGGGGTATTTGTCTTGTTTAATTGAGATGTGTGCAGCCGTTTGTAAAAACAAGGCTTGGGTGTAAGGCGGGTTTTTTCGGACCAACATTATCTCTAATTTTTGTTGCGCTTGGGTTAGTTGGTCTTTATTTAATAATTGATGGATTGCTTCTAATTTTCGGTAGTTTCTTTCGGATAACACACCAGACGCAAACACTTTTTCCATCAAGCAGGTTAAACTCAATAGGGTGATTAGAAATAGGCTGAGTGCTTGTGTTTTTTTTATTTTTAAAAATGTTGACTGCAATGTTATTTTTTTACCATGAAGTGCATGAAGAAAATGAAGAGGGATAGAGTATTATGTGTATTGGCATTATGTGATTCTCTGAAATTATTTTATAAAACAAAACTTTTTAACCCTTGTTTTAATAGTTTTACATTAAAATTGATTAAGAAACCTTGTTTGATATTTGCTAATTTCATATAGGTAAGAAGTTGTGCTTCGTGAATCCCATTTAATTGCTCTACTGTTTTTAATTCCAAAATAATTTCACTCTCAATAATTAGATCTAGTTTATAGCCAATATCTAAATAAATTCCCTTGTATTTGACGGGTAATGAGTGTTCAATTTTAAACTCAATTTGATTGATTTTTAGTTCATGTGCCAAGCATCGTTGGTAAGTAGATTCTAGTAATCCAGGGCCGAGTGTTTTATGAACTTCAATGGCACAACCAATAACTGTATTTGATAAGTTACTGAATTCTCTTTTCTTCATTATCTTCATGCTCTTCATGGTTAAAAATATTTAGTTATAAAATTTGTATAATTCTAAGTTATGGAAGTATTCATTGTAGCTCAAACTTCATCTTCTGAGTGGCAATGCGAGGCACGGCTTTTCCATTAACAACCTTGGGTCGAAATTTCCATTTTTTTATGGCTTTAATGGCTGCTCGATTAAAAATGCGTTTGGGCTGGGCATCAATCACTTTTGCATCAATGACCTGACCTAATTTATTGATGGTTATTTTTACTTTAACCCAACCTTCGATGCCTCTGCGCGCCGCATTTCTTGGATAGCGTGGGGCAATTCGTACCAGGGGTATGACTTCTTCATCAATCTTTACTCCTTTACCAATACCCCTATTTTTTTTGAATTTTCCCAGATAGAGTGCATCACTGGTGTTTAATTGTAATGCGGGATTGAATTTGGGTAGATTTGTCGAAGTGAGTGTGGGCTTGGACACTTGTAAACGATCCAGTTTGGGTGGTTGGGTTTTATTTTTTTTAACCACAGGTTTTTTAGGCGGTGTTCGCTTTTTTCTCTGGATAGGAGGGGGGTCACGAATTAATTTGACAAAATCAACGTGTTGGGTGTTTTGATAATGTTTGATGTTGAGTTGTTTAAAACTCAGTAAGTGTTGCATCGCAACAAAGACTAAAATGGTTAATAATCCTCCGAGACTTAAACTGATTGAATAACGTAATATCCACATTATGGTTCACTGGCTGCAATGGAAATATTAGAAATTCCTGCCATCCTGACTTGATCCATTATTTTTACCATCAAACCTGATTCGGATTTTACATCGGCTTGAATAATGACAGAAGCTTCAGGATTTTGAGCCCTCATTCTTTCAACATTGGCTCGTACTGAATGAATATCTATGTGGCGTTTATCCATCCATATTTCGCCTGAATGAGTAATGGCAATCAAAATATTGCCTTGTTCTTTTCGTTCTGCGGTTTTAGCAGAAGGACGGCTGATATTGACACCTGTTTCTTTGACAAACGAGGTGGTGACCATAAAGAATATCAGTAATATAAACACCATATCAATCATCGGGGTTAGATTGATGTCGAGTGTTTTTTTATTACCCGCTTTGCGGTGCCGTTTTCTCATGAGGGTTGGAATTGTAATTGATCAGTAATATTGGCTTTTTGTCTTTCGGCTCGCTGTTGTAATAGTGTCAAGACGAATAAACCTGGAATAGAAGCAACCAGTCCTGCCATGGTGGTGATGAGTGCTTTGGATAAACTGCTGGCTAATGCACGAGCATTGCCTGTGCCATGAATTGTTAGCACCTCAAAAGCTTCCATCATGCCGATAATCGTACCTAACAATCCAAGAATTGGCATGACTGAAATAAAGCTTCTCATCAGTATAAAATGTCGTTTGAGTTGAAAGTCGAAGTTGGCCAATATCATTTCTCTGACTCGGTGGGCTTGCCAGGATTGATGATTGCTTTGTCGTTGCCACTGTGTTTTTCCTTGTGACAGTAGCTGAGGGAAAATGAAATTGAGATACCAGGTTTTTTCAACGATTAATGTCCAAAAAATAATGTTCAATGCCAGAATAATCCACAATACAAGTTCTCCTGTTGCCATAAAAGCAAGAAAGCTCTCAATATTGTGTGTCAGGGTTATGCTTGACTCATTTAACATGGCGTTTGACATGAGTTAATCTGCTTTTGATGTTCGACTGAATGGACTAAATATCCAGCACTTTCTTCGTCTAAAATTTGTATTAGTCGATTACTTTTAGCCTGAATAAAACCACGCAATAAAATAATTGGGATGGCGACAATTAAACCCAGTCCTGTGGTGACTAGTGCTTGTGAAATTCCACTAGACATCAATTTTGGGTCTCCCGTGCCAAACAATGCAATGGATTGAAACGTTTCTATCATGCCAATGACCGTGCCAAGTAATCCCAATAGGGGGGCGATTGCTCCTAATACACCTAAAAAATCAACTCGTTTTTCAAGTTTTGGCGTTTCTCTGAGGATGGCTTCATCTAACTGGAGTTCCAGTGATTCTATGTCTGTGTTTTTACCAAAGCTGATGATTCTACCCAATGGGTTTTTGAGTGAGGGGGTAGGTGATTTTTTTTGTCGATTTATTTTAAAGCCAATGATGGCCAAATAAATAAAACGTTCAAAGGTGATTAGTAATGCCAGTAACCCAACACCCAGAATAATGTATCCAATAATTCCTCCTTGATGAATTCTTTCCTCAATGCTTGGCGCTTGTGTCAGCAAGTTCAATAAACTGCCTCTGGATGGGTCAAGCACAAATGCGTGTACACCCGATGGTTGAGCTTCAAATTGTTTGGCAGTTTGTTGGAAGCGAGTAGGGGGTTGTCGACTGAGTTCCATCAGTTGATTGACTTTGGGTAAATAAGTTAAATAGGAGCCATCTGACACCACATTAAAAATACCAATTCGAGTGACTTGTTTTTCCTCTGTTTGACCTTGGGTATTAATGACGGTTGTTGTGAGCTTCTTGATTTTGCCAGATTCAGTCATCTCACGTTGCATTTCGTACCACAGTTGTCGGAGATGTGTTGTTGAGGGTAATGTGGTGCTATTTGCCAGTAATTTTAAAAAATGGCTTCTCTCGGGGGCTTCTATAGATATGATGGAATGTTTTAATGCTGCGTTGGTTTCTCCTGCAATTTGACGAACCACGCCAAATAATTCACCCAGGTTGGCACTTTTGATGGTGATTTGTTGGTCTAATTCAATGATGATTTTTTCATTGTTTTTCAGAGTGCTATTTAATTTTTTTGTTCGATTATTTTCTTGTTTTAACTGCTGCTTGGCTTGGTTTAGCATTTGTTGGCGTTGTTCTTTCTGCTGTTTAAAGAGTGCCTCTCTTTTTTGATTTATTTTGGATGATAAAACACTGGCTTGTTTGACTTGCTGTAATAAGTCATCAAGTTCACTCGCCCATAATAATTCAGTGGTCAGGCAGAAGCAGAGCAGAAAGCGTAAAAAATTAATTTTCATGAGTGGGGTTTTGAATCGTTAATGGCAGTTTTAAAAATTCAGGAGCGGCTTGTTTTAGAGCGACTTTAAATCCTCTTTCCAGTGCTTGAAAAAACTTTTTCTCCAGAGGTACGAATTGTCGTTGAGTGGTTGACCAATGATAAGCTTTTGATTGGTCTAATGTTTGATAGTATAACGCAATCCGACCAATTCTAAGAAACTTGACCTGGCTGTTTTTTTTTCCAGATAAAATGGCTTGATAAG
>JABHHM010000027.1 GCA_018671575.1 Methylococcales bacterium
AAAGGGCATAAAACTCTTTTGTCTGTCTTCTTTGCCACAAAAATAGTTATGTAGAACGACTACACGCCTATTTTTATAACAAAAAAGACAAACAAAATTTCTGCGCAATATGGGTAGTTTATTTATTGCGCGTTACCTAAGGTCAATAAATCTGCCCAGAAAATTTTGTTAAAATAATTATGTTTGCTTACCCAACAACAAACGCAACAATTTCCTTTTCAATATTTTCTTTGTCAATTACCGATGACTGGGTAACCTCCTGACTGAATAAGGCATTAATCGTTGAAGGAATTTTCAACTTGGCTTTTTGTGCAATTGTGGTTAAAGCGTGTTGGTCATCCGCTTCTTTCTCACCAGTGAGTGCATTGGCGATGGTTGGTGAAAACTTTGTCCATTCTGCGGTTGAGTAAACGATTGTTTTAATGTCTTTTTTAGCACATGTTTCATATGTCTTGATACAAGTTGCCGTATGAGGGTCCATTAAATAACCATCATCAAAGGCATTTTTTATGGCTGATTTACCTTCGTCATCTTCACAAAAATCAGCCATAAATATTTGCTGTAATTGCTTATGTTCATCAGCAGATAATTGATAATACTGACCATTTTCTAAATCAGACATTAATTCTTTGGTTCTTTCAGCACCATACAAATCATACAATACACGTTCAACATTGGATGATTTTAATATATCCATCGCAGGTGAAGACGTTTGTTTTACTTCAAGCCCTCTAATATCATATTTACCATCGTTGACCAGCTTAGTTAAAACATTATTGCTATTTGAAGCAATTAAAATATTTTCAACAGCAAGCCCCATTTTCATGGCATAATATCCACCCAATGCATTACCAAAATTGCCACTGGGCACATTCAGATAAACCTTTTCATCCATTACAATTTCTTGTTGCCGTAACAATTCTAAATAACTATATATATGATAAATTATCTGGAAAATAATTCGTCCAAAATTAACCGAGTTTGCGGCAGATAACAATACTTTTTCCTGCTTAAGCTTGCTGATAAAACTGTTCGATGATAATAATGACTTCAATGCACTTTGGGCATCATCAAAATCACCATTGATTCCAATGACCTTTAAGTTTTTAGAATTAACCGTCACCATTTGCAATCGTTGAACATCTGAAGTCCCACCACTGGGATACATACAAGCAACTTGAATATTTTCTTTATTATTGAATGTTTCTAATGCCGCAGGCCCTGTATCACCACTGGTTGCCGTTAGAATTAAATAATTTTCCTGACGGGCTTTAGCAATGGCAGAAAGAATGACACCGAATGGTTGCAAGGCCATATCTTTGAAAGCCCTGGTGGGTCCATGATACAACTCACTGACAAATAAATTTTCTTTTATTTTAACAACAGGCACAGGATGTGCAGGATCATCAAAATGATCATACAAACTAACCGCTGACTCCAAAATGGCTTGATCAATATCAATATCAAATAATTTCAAAACATCCAAAGCAAGTTCTTTATAGTTTGAAGACAAATGATTTTCCAAGAAATGCTTATCAATCTTAGGTAAAGACTCTGGCACATAAAGTCCACCAAAAGAAGCGATGGGACTCAATATGGCTTGAGAAAAACTGACCTTTTCAGGTTTACCATCATCATTTCCACGTGTTTCAATAAATTTCATTACAATCACCATTGATTAATTTTGTTAGTCGGGTAAATTGTAATGAACAATAATACACATTACAATTAATTAACATTCTCTAAGAAATAAATTTATTACAAAAAATACAATAGTTAGGTAACACGCAATAAATAAACTACCCAGATTGTGCAGAAATTTTATTTGTCTTTTTTGTTTCAAAAATAGGCGTGTAGTCGCTCTACATAACTATTTTTGTAGCAAAGAAGGCGAACAAAAGGAGCCGTAAGATGGGTTGTTTATTGTTGCGAGTTGCCTTACTCTGTATATTGAGCAGTGACAAAAAAATAAGGTAAATTTCATGAACAAACAGGAAAACACTCAAAACAAATATATTGATGACTTAATTGAACAAAAAAAACCCATTTCTATTTTTTTGATCAGTGGCATACGTTTAAATGGCTGTATTATTGGACAAGATAGATACACCATTCATTTAGATGGAAAAATTAGCCAACTCATTGAAAAGTCCTCCATTTCAACCATTATGCCAGAACAAAACACCAACAATAAAAACCCAAATAAAAAAAGGCATCAGGCAAGAAGTTAGTTAATTGAGAACTTCATCACAGATTACTAATATTAGATAGAATAGAATTCTCAGTTAAGAAATGGTAAATTTTACCCTTCCCTTAAAACCAAAGGAAATCTTATGTCGACTCAAAACAAATTCAATAACAATCTATTTTTCCAATCATGCTTGTTAATATTTGTTTGTTTTTTAACCAGTCATTTTTTGGATTTCAAGTTTTCGGATAATATTTTGCCCGAAAAAACAGTTGCATCAAAAGCTGATACCCTAAAAACATCTAAAAACACCAATTTAATGCTTATTTCCAAATACTAATATTAATTCTTAATTCATTTCCATCCTCTCACCTAAAACAATTCAAATATTTGACAGAAACCTTTCTAACAGGTAATGTCCTGTAGAGACTACTTATTAAAGACTCACCAAACTGACCTCATTATAAGTAGATGCTCATCATTATTTTCATATCACATTTCAACGTGGATAATAATTTGGACATTGACAACGCTTGCTTTAATTCTGTTCAACAACATATTGCCTCCCGTATTATTGGTCAAAAATCATTAATCAATAGCATGCTGATTGGCTTATTATGTGACGGCCACTTACTCATTGAAGGATTACCTGGACTGGCAAAAACAACTGCTGTCAAGGCACTTTCTGAAGCCATTGAAGCTGAT
>JABHHM010000026.1 GCA_018671575.1 Methylococcales bacterium
AAAGGGCATAAAACTCTTTTGTCTGTCTTCTTTGCCACAAAAATAGTTATGTAGAACGACTACACGCCTATTTTTATAACAAAAAAGACAAACAAAATTTCTGCGCAATATGGGTAGTTTATTTATTGCGCGTTACCTAAGCAAGTTAGGTCAATCAAATCGTTTGGTTAGAATGGAACATCATCATTTTCTGCCCAAGGTGGTGCTTCATTAGGTGGTGGAGGACTATTTTGATCCATTGTGGAATTCTGATTTGACTGATTGTCTGATAAATGACTGATTTTCCAAGCTTGAATGGAATTGAAATAAACAGTTTCACCCTTAGGGTTAACCCATTTTCGTCCTTTTAAGTTAAAGGAAACATCGACTTCATCACCGACATTGAAATCATTGATAATGTCACACTTGCTTTGTACCAGTTCCATTTTTAAAAATTCAGGGTATTCTGGGTTTTCTGCATATTCAACAACAAATTCACGTTTTTTGAATTTACTTGAAACTTGAGATTCATTAAATATTTCAATAATTTTTGCTTTAATTTCCACGAATTTTTCCTGTTTAATGTCTAGCCATTAATGTTTGTAGTTTTTCAGTTAATTTGTTGTTACGAATCATAATGCGGTTGGATATTTCAAATAATACATCCGCATCATTATTTTTTGTTTGTTTTTTATATTGTTTTATATTGTCTTGAAAAGCAGCGTATTTTGCCTGTAAAACAATTAGGTAATTCTGAGTTTCATAGTTTGTCATTTCTTTATTATTGAATTGAAAGCTTAATTCATTCAGTTCGGAGAATAAATTTAAGCCAATATTTTCTAATTGATTGATTAATGAAATATTTTCTGGCTCATGATACTCATCAACAAAATTGATCGTTTTTTCCATAATTTTATAAGATACCGTCTATTGGGTTAACTGACTGGGTAAAGTGTAAAATTTTAAACAAATAAGGTCAATCACTAAAATACAACGGTTTTTCATTTTATTGCCAGATTAATTTAATTTTGTATTTATTGATTGCTGTTGTGATAGAATTTCACATTACATTTTATTTAGGCATTGAACAGTATTATGAATTTTAACTCTCTTGGGTTGTCCCCAGCTATTTTACAAGCCATCACTGAGCAAGGCTATGAAACGCCAACACCGATTCAGGAAAAAGCAATTCCTGCTGTCATTGATGGTCGTGATCTCATGGCGGCAGCACAAACAGGTACGGGAAAAACCGCAGGATTTACCTTGCCGATTTTAGAAAAATTGTCACAGGGGCATCGTGCCAATGCAAACCAGGCGCGTTGCTTGATTTTAACGCCAACTCGTGAACTGGCTGCTCAAATTGGTGAAAGCGTCACCAATTATGGTAAGCATTTACCATTGAAGTCTACGGTCGTATTTGGTGGCGTTAAAATTAATCCACAAATGATGAAATTGTGCAAAGGGGTAGATATTTTAGTAGCAACACCTGGACGGTTACTGGATTTGTATCACCAAAATGCAGTGAGGTTTAAAACCTTAGAAGTATTGGTATTAGACGAAGCTGACCGAATGTTAGATATGGGGTTTATTCATGATATTAGGAAAATACTCGGACTATTACCTAAACAACGTCAAAATTTAATGTTTTCTGCTACTTTTTCAGATGAGGTGCGAAAGTTGGCGAGAGGTATGATCAATAATCCTGTTGAAATTTCTGTGACGCCAAGAAATACGGCATCAACAACGGTCAAACAATGGATTTGTCCTGTTGATAAAAAACAAAAGTCAGTTTTGTTAACACATTTAATCAAGGAAAATAAATGGGATCAAGTATTGGTGTTTACTAAAACCAAACATGGCGCCAATAAATTAACACGCCATTTGGAACTAGAAAATATAAAAGCCGCCGCTATTCACGGTAATAAAAGTCAAAGTGCTCGAACTAAAGCTTTGGCAAATTTTAAAAATGGTTCAATTAAAATACTGGTTGCAACCGATATTGCGGCAAGAGGACTGGATATTGATCAGCTACCCCAGGTTGTCAATTTCGATTTACCTAATGTTGCTGAAGACTACATTCATCGGATTGGCAGAACGGGGCGTGCAGGTTGTAATGGGCATGCTGTTTCTTTGGTTTGTGCTGATGAGTTTAAGTTATTGTCAGACATTGAACGATTAATTAAGCAGTTACTTAGCAGAAAAATAGTCGATGGATTTGAGCCAGTGCATGATCTTCCCGAATCAAAATTAAATCAAAGACCAATCAAACCTAAAAAGCCAAAGAAGCC
The DNA here is from genome assembly GCA_018671575.1 of Methylococcales bacterium. Classification (GTDB taxonomy): domain Bacteria; phylum Pseudomonadota; class Gammaproteobacteria; order JABHGC01; family JABHGC01; genus JABHHM01. The sequence goes on from JABHHM010000026.1 coordinate 2,268, forward strand.
TACAAAATTAGGGCAACCCAGGCAAGCTAATCAAAATAATAAACAATCGGAAGGCAGTCGTCATCGTAAATCAAAAGGAAATAACTGGCCGTCAAGAAGGCAGGCAAGCAACAAAAAAAGTTAGCTTTTTGGGAAGATGGATTTATTAGGGGCTGAATCAACTTTTTTTAAAATTATGCGACGAAACCAACCGTTTAAATTTTCTTTCTGGTCATCAATGACTGTCAGCAACGGTGTGGTTTCTAAAACATCTTCAAAAATTACATCTGTGCTGGTGGCTATTCTGCTGATGATTGGATTGAACATTTTTAAAAAGAATGCAGGTTGGTTTCTTTTTAAAAATTTATCAAAAACAAGTATTTTGCCGTCTGATTTTAAAACACGGCAAGCTTCATTCAGTGTTTTTGAATGATCAGGTACGACGGCTAAAATTAAATGCATGATGATAATGTCAAAAGTTTCGTCATGGAATCTCAGTGATGTTGCATCAGCTACTTCTAATTGTATTGTTAAATTCGATTTTTCTGCTCTGTTTTGGGCTTTTTTCAGCATGGCAGGGGTGATGTCTATTCCATGATAAATTGCATTTTGTGGTAATAATGGAATATCGAGTCCTGTTCCAATGCCGACAACTAATATTTTTTTATGGGTGACATCTCCCATGGCTTGAATATTTTTACTTCTTGCTGATTTGAAGGTGTTTTTAATAAAAAAATCATAAAATGGCGCAATGAGGGTATAAGTAAAAGCAAGGCTCATTATTGGATTCCGATGAATTAATATACTATATTTATAAGTACGATCACCAAATACGTCAAGTAGCCACCACTTTATTTATGCCAAAAATTAAACATCCTCCAATTGTGATTAATCATTCATTTGATGAGTTTTTGAGTCAATGTGCTATGTATCATCATATTCATTCAGCCATTGCGGTGATTGATTTAGGCGGTAAGCTGGTTTTTCAAAATGTGGCATTTGATAAATTATGGGATGCCCTGAAAAAAAGTAAGAGTGAGCAGTCGTTATGGGATAATGACCAAATGCAGTCCTGTTTTAACCAAGTTAAAGCCGAAGTCATTAAAGTAAAAGTTAAAATCAAACACGTTTTAGAAAGCAGTATTTCGATACTGGTACAGCCGATTGTATCCGCAAATAATGAACTTCATGGCATGATGCTAACGGTAGATGAAGAAACCATTCAAAATGTGTTTCAACAAAAATATAACTTTGCTTTATCAAGAGAATCTCATGCCGAATTAGCACATACCATTAAATCATTATCAAAAGATCGAATTAAAAAAGAAAAAACCATACATACTTTATTAAAAGGAACGCCTTTTGGAATTATGTTGATTGATAGTAATCGTGCCATTATGCAAATTAATTCGGCAGCCGAAGATATATTCAAACAAAAATCATCAAATATGATTGGTTTGGGTTGCGATCAATTTTTTTATTGTTTTCAAAAAGGCAATCAGTGTCCCGTTTGTAATAGATATAAAATTACTCTTGAAGAAACCATGGCAAAAAGCAATCATGATTTTGAAGTGCCCCTTTTAAGAAATACAGTTTTGTTGGATCATGAAAAAGAACCTGTGATCATTGAGGCATTTGTTGATTTAACAGAGCGAAAGGTCGCTGAACAGGAAAGTCAAATTGCCAAAGAGCTGGCTCAACAAAATGAATTTGAAAAACAACTGGCAATGACGGCTAATAAAACAAAAAGTGTATTTTTAGCAAGCATGAGTCATGAACTTAGGACACCTCTCAATGCCATTATTGGTTATAGTGACTATATAGAAGATATTGTTGCCGATGAAGACTTTGATCAGGATGATTTGATTTTTAGCAATAAAAATATCAATCGTTCGGGGAAAAACTTATTGGCATTGATCAATAATATTCTGGATTTGTCTAAAATTGAGGCAGATAAATCGGAATTATTTATTGAGTCATTTAATATTGGCGAATTATGTGAACATACTTTGTTGACTGTTGATGTATTGGCTAAAAAGAATAACAATGAAATGAAGTTTTTCATTGAAGGCAATAATCATTTTTTTACGGATGAAATGAGGTTCAATCAAATTATCTTAAATTTACTGAGTAACGCTTGCAAGTTTACCAAAAATGGAGTGGTTGAGTTATCAATAAAATTCTATGAGAAAGAGGGACGAGAATGGTTGCAAGCTTCCGTTAAAGACAGTGGTGTCGGTATGAGTTCAACACAACTGGACAAAGTATTTGATGAATTTGCTCAAGCAGAGTCGAATACCTCAAAAGAATTTGGCGGTACAGGACTGGGTTTGTCCATTTGTAAAAAACTGGCAAAATTGATGAAGGGGGATTTGGAGGCAGCGAGTCATTTCGGTAAAGGATCCTGCTTTACATTAAATATTCCATCGATGTCTCCAGAATATCAGCAGTTAAAAAGTTAACACTTTGTCACTTTCTTTGACCAATACATAAAATTGTTGCATTGAACCTAATTCGCAAGCCAGTTCTTCTTCAAGTGACGGCATTGTATCTATCCTTGATTCACAACAAACACCACAACCCACAACTTTTCCACCTTCATCGTCAAACATTTCTTTGTATTCAAGGACGTTAAATTTTAGATTGCTACCACTGAGGCATTCAACGCCTTTACCCATTAAAAAAACAGTGACTTCATCTTCATAAGCGAGGGCAGAGTTTGCATATCTAAAAGCATTCCAGGCAGTTTCTGCATCGGGAGAATAAATTACAATTAATATTTTCATTATTTGACCTTTTTTTTTAATTAATGTCACAATTATAATTCAAATTTAGCAAGGCAATAAAATAAATTTTACTCTCATTATTTGTCCTATTTTTATCGGAAAATCCCCTGGTTTTCACAATTGATATTACTAATAATCACAATAAATCAGTGGATTTATAGCCAAATAGTGCAACATTTTTTAAAATGCTGTGCTAACTTTATGTTATAGAAGCATAAATTATGTCAATAATAAAAATTTAAATAATAAGAATTATAAGAATCATGACCAGTCAATTTGAATCTTTGTCAGAATCATCCGCATTATTTGGGGCAAATGCCGCATTTATAGAAGACTTATATGAGGAATATTTAACCGATCCTGAAGCTGTTGGAGAGGTTTGGAGAGTCTATTTTGATGAAGTGATTAGTTCACTTGAATCTGGAATGACAGAAACTCCTCACAGTGAAATTCAAAAGTCATTTCTATTAATGGCTAGAAAGCGAGGTGGCAGAGGTAGCGTTTCAAAAAATTGTATGGAGCCTGAAGCCGCTCAAAAGCAAGCCTCTGTTTTGAGATTAATTAATTCCTATCGTGTTCGTGGGCATCAACACGCCAACATTGATCCATTGGGAATTCGTGATCGTGAAGTGGTGCCTGATCTTGAATTGGGTTTTCATGGATTGGGTGAAGTTGAGCTTGATGTTGACTTCAATACGGGGTCTTTGGTTGCTCCTGACCGCATGTCGTTAAGAAAAATTCACCAACAACTGTTAAAAAGCTATGGAGGAAAAATTGGTCTGGAATATATGCACATCATCGATACCAGAGAAAAAAGATGGATTCAAAAGCGCATTGAATCAGTGCAGTCAACACCCAATTTTAATAATGAACAAAAAACCTGGTTTTTAAAGCTATTAACAGCATCGGAAGGCATCGAAAAATATTTACACAACAAATATGTGGGGCAAAAGCGATTTTCTTTGGAAGGTGCTGAGAGTTTAATTGTCATGCTGGATGATTTGATTCAGCGTGCAGGTACTCATGATGTTAAAGAAGCTGTTATTGGAATGGCGCATCGTGGTCGATTAAATGTTTTAGTCAATATTCTGGGTAAACCACCAGAGCTTTTATTTCGTGAATTTGAAGGCAAAAGTAAAAAACAAGGATCAGGTGATGTGAAGTATCATCAGGGATTTTCCTCCGATATTGCAACCCCTAATGGTGCAATGCATGTTGCTTTATCTTTTAATCCTTCCCATCTGGAAATCGTTGACCCTGTAGTACAAGGTTCTGTGAGAGCAAGACAACAACGACGAGGCGATAAAGATAGTCGACAGGTCATCCCTATTTTAATACATGGTGATGCTGCCTTTTCTGGTCAAGGAGTCATCATGGAAACCTTTAGCATGTCTCAAGCCAGGGGTTATAAAACAGGTGGAACTGTTCATATCGTCATTAATAATCAAATAGGTTTTACCACCAGCAACCCATTGGATTCAAGGTCAACCTCTTATTGTACTGAAGTATCTAAAATGGTTCAGGCACCTATTTTTCATGTCAATGGAGATGATCCAGAAGCGGTTGTTTTTATCTCTCAAATAGCCATGGATTATTGTATGACATTTAAAAAAGATGTCGTTATTGATATGTATTGTTATCGCCGTCATGGTCACAACGAAGCGGATGAACCTGCTATTACTCAGCCTTTGATGTATAAAAAAATAAGGGCCAAAAAAACCACCCGAGAACTCTATGCAGAACAGTTGGTCAGGCAAGGTGTTTTGACTGCTGATGAATCACGTCAAATGGTGGATGATAATAGGACTACATTGGATCGAGGTGAATCTATTTCACGTCCAGTTATGAATAATGTCAAAATGGATTACATTATTGACTGGTCACCATTCAAAGATCAAGAATGGGATTTTGGCATAAAAACTCGATTACCCATTGCTGAAATACAATCCTTGTCTGATCCATTATTAAATTTACCTGATGGTTTTGAAGCACATCCCAGAGTATTAAAAATGTTGGGTGATCGTCGTAAAATGATTGCAGGGGCATTGCCGATGGACTGGGGGTGTGCAGAAACATTGGCATTTGCTTCATTACTAAAAGCAGATCATGCAGTCAGGATATCTGGTCAGGACAGTGGGCGGGGAACTTTTTCTCATCGACATGCCGTATTACACAATCAACACAATGGCGAAGCTTATATTCCATTAAAACACATCAAAAAAGATCAAGGACATTTTATAGTCATTGATTCTCTTTTATCAGAAGAGGCGGTATTGGGTTTTGAGTACGGATATAGCTCTGCCGACCCGTTTACTTTGGTTATTTGGGAAGCTCAATTTGGTGATTTTGCCAATGGGGCTCAGGTGGTGATTGATCAGTTTATCAGTTCAGGTGAAGTGAAATGGGGTCGGCTATGTGGTTTGACCATGTTGTTGCCTCATGGTTATGAGGGACAAGGGCCAGAGCATTCATCAGCAAGATTAGAGAGATATTTGCAATTGTGTGCAGAACATAATGTTCAAATTTGTATTCCATCGACTCCTGCGCAAGTTTTCCACATGATAAGGCGACAAATGGTTCGACCTTATAGAAAACCATTGATTGTGATGACAGGTAAGAGTTTGTTGAGACATAAGCAGTGTATTTCAACATTGGAAGATTTGTCTAATAATGATTTTTTACCCATTATCAGTGAAACTAAAAAACACCAGCCTAAAGAAATAACAAAAGCCATTTTTTGTAGTGGTAAAGTTTATTACGATATTTTACAGAAAAGAGATGAATTGGAGCTTAATGAGATTGTCATCATCAGATTAGAGCAATTGTATCCTTTTCCTAAAAAGTTATTTATCGAGCAGATAGATAAATATCCCAATTTAAAAACCATGGTTTGGTGTCAGGAAGAGCCACAAAATCAAGGTGCTTGGGATCAACTAAAGCATCGTTTTCAATATCCTGTTAAGAAAGGTGTTGAATTAATTTATGCTGGCAGACCCGCATCAGCTTCACCAGCCGTGGGTGTGTTTGGATTACATGTAAAACAACAAGAACAATTAGTGAATGATGCATTGCTTGGGGCAGGCGTATAATAGTGAAGTTATTGCATATTACTCATGTAGAAAGGAAATCAAAATGAGCATTGAAGTTTTAGTACCATCATTACCAGAATCTGTTGCAGATGCAACCATTGTTACCTGGCATAAAAAAGTAGGTGAGCAAGTCAGTAGGGATGAAAATTTAGTTGACCTGGAAACAGATAAGGTGGTGCTTGAAGTGCCTGCACCGATTGATGGTGTCATCACAAAAATTCTACAACAAGATGGTGATGTCGTAACATCTGGTGTGGTACTTGCCATACTTGAAAGTGCATCAGACCAGCCCGTAGTGAGCAGTGAAGCAGTCGAACAAAATACTGCGCAGAATGAAGTGATGATGAGCCCTGCTGTCAGGCGAATGGTGACAGAGCATAAACTGAATGAGTCACTCATTCCCGCAACAGGTAAAGGAGGGCGGTTAATAAAAGCTGATGTGATTAATTATTTGGAAACACAAAAACAAACCAAAGAACCATCGGTGGGAACGCCTGTGATTGCAGAACCAAAAATTGAAGCCAGTATAATGTCGCAAAGAAATCCTGTTATGAGCAATGTTTCATTGGGCGAAAGAAAACAGCAGCGAGTTCCAATGACTCGACTGAGAGCTAGGGTTGCAGAAAGATTGGTTGAAGCACAACAAACATCCGCTATTTTAACCACCTTTAATGAGGTCGATTTAAAAGCTGTGATGGATATGCGTAAACACTATAAAGAATCCTTCGAGAAAGAACATGATATCAAATTAGGTGTTATGTCATTTTTTGTCAAAGCCAGTATTGATGCGTTGAAACGATATCCCATTATTAATGCTTCAGTTGATGGAAATGATATTATTTATCATGACTATTTTGACATCGGAATAGCTGTGTCCTCTCCAAGAGGTTTGGTTGTGCCTATTTTGAGAGAAACCGAAAAACTGTCATTTGCCGAAATAGAAAAAGGTATTTTAGGATATGCGGAACAGGCTAAAAATGGTTCTTTAAGTTATGAAGCCTTGATGGGCGGGACATTTACCATTTCAAATGGTGGTGTCTTTGGTTCTATGCTATCAACACCTATTCTGAATCCTCCACAAAGTGCAATTTTAGGGATGCATACCATTCAGCAGCGAGCTGTTGTGGTTAATGGAGAAATTGTTATTAGGCCAATGATGTATCTGGCATTGTCATATGATCATCGTATTGTTGATGGGCGTGATGCGGTACAATTTTTGGTCAGAATTAAAGAAAACCTGCAAGACCCAGGTAGGATGTTGTTGGATGTGTGATTGAGTTCCTAAAGAGATGACGCACATGAAGGCAAAGAAGAAAAAACTTCAATAGCTTCATAGTGAAAATAAAAAATATCTATTTTTACAAAAAAAATTTATTTAGGAGAAATGCTATAGTATTTCTCTCCTTTCTTACATAGACTTATTAGCATCATTATTTTAGAAAAAATAAATGGAAAATTTTGGAGCTATTTGGGTTACATCGCGAACTCACTATTGTAGTATACCAAACATATTTTATTGCTTTTCTGTTCCTACCCAATCTGAGGTGGTGTTATGACTCATGAAATCAAATATTCCTACGATGTAATTGTTGTTGGTGCTGGCCCTGCGGGTTATGTTGCCGCTATTAGGTGTGCTCAATTAGGTATGAAAACTGCTTGTGTTGATCGATGGATAAATGAGCAGGGAAAATCGTCGTTAGGGGGAACCTGTTTGAATGTCGGTTGTATCCCGTCAAAAGCATTGCTCGAATCGTCAGAACACTTTGAACAAATTGAGAACCATATTCATGGTCATGGAATTTCTGTCTCTGATGTCAAAATTGATGTCAAAAAAATGATTAAAAGAAAAGACCAAATTGTTCAAAAATTAACTGGTGGTATTGCCGCATTATTTAAAGCAAATAGTATTGATGCCATTCATGGTCATGCCAAATTACATGACAATAAACAAATTGAAGTTATTCCTCCAGAGGGTGAGTCATACTGGATTGATGCTGAAGATATTATTTTAGCTCCAGGGTCAAGCCCAATAGATATAAATATTGCCCCCGTTGACGAAGAAAGAATACTTGATTCAACAGGTGCTTTAGATTTGACCGAAATTCCTAAAACCATGGGAATCATTGGTGCAGGTGTCATTGGTTTAGAATTAGGCAGTGTTTGGCGTCGACTTGGTTCGGAGGTGATTTTACTGGAAGCTCAGGAATGTTTTTTACCCATGCTCGATAATCAAGTGGCAAAAGATGCTTTAAAACAATTTAAAAAACAAGGGCTTGATATTCGGTTACATGCCAGAGTCACGTCTACGGAAAGAAAAGATAAAGTAGTGACCGTTAATTATCAAGATGCCAAGGGCGATCATCAAATTGATGTTGACCATCTGGTGGTTGCCGTTGGACGAAAACCAAATACCGATAATTTATTTGATCCTGACTCTAATTTATTATTAGATGAACGTGGCTTTATTCATGTGGATGATGATTGCCAAACCAATTTGCCAGGTGTTTATGCCATAGGTGATGCGGTTAGAGGGCCAATGCTTGCCCATAAAGGCTCAGAAGAAGGTGTTGTGGTTGCAGAATTAATTGCAGGCATGACAGGTGTTGAAGTCAATTATGATCTGATTCCATCCGTCATTTATACCAGTCCCGAAATTGCTTGGGTTGGCAAATCTGAACAAGCTCTAAAAGCAATGGGTAAAAAATATAAAGTTGGGCGTTTTCCATTCGCCGCCAGTGGCAGGGCATTGGCAATGGGGGATTCAACGGGGCAAGTGAAAATATTTGCTGATGATGAGACCGATGTCATTTTGGGTGTTCACATCATTGGTCATAATGCGTCGGAATTAATCGCTGAGGCGGTGGTTGCCATGGAATTTTCTTCCAGTGCGGAAGATCTAGCTAGAATCATGCATGCTCATCCAACATTGAGTGAAGCATTGCACGAAGCTGCTCTTGCAGTCGATAAACGTGCTATCCATATTATGAATTAAATGATTATTGATAATCCTTAAGTACGAAATAACTTTCCTTATTATCATGCGCCTGCATGGATATGAAAAATAACCCCTAATTATTCAGTAACTCTGTCTTAAATATGGAGAAAAATACCGTATGAAAAGTTTGTTAACATCGGCAATTATTATTGTATTACTTGTTTTTATTGCATGGCCTTACAGTAACCTGTATTTTCTAAATGAAGCATTAATGAGTAATGATGATGCCGAAATGTCCAAATGGATTGATCTCAAATCTGTACAAATACAGTACAAACAAGATTTAAATAACAATATTAATAGCAGTATTCCTGGTGGAACAAATGCATTTACCTCTTTTTTGAAAGATGGCATGAAATCTTTGGGAGATGCGGGTGTTGAAAATGGCATCAATAACCAATGGATCAGGAATTTATTTTTAAACATAAAACAGAAAGATCAAGCACCAGAATCATTGTTTGATCGAATGTCTTTTGCATTTTTTGAAGATATGAATCAATTTCAAGTTAGACTGGGAGAATTAGGAAAGTCTCCAACTCATTTTATTATGCAACGTCAGGATAAAATATGGCGTGTGACTAAAATTTTTAATTAAGGGAGGCTGTCCGAAAACTCATCTTTCCGCCAACTCTGCGTTCACCCCTCAAGGGGGGACCGAGGAAAAATGGTCTTAAAATGCTCGTTTACACCCGTAAACTGCGCTTTTTCGGCAATTTCATGCCTTGATTTGACGAAAATCTGAGTTCTCGGACAGCCTCCTCGCTGAGTTGAGTAGCTCGTCTGCTCAAACGACACTTATGCGCTTGTGGAATAAAAAAGGAATAGTATGCTGGTAAAAATACCAGGAATATTAAACACTGGTCAATTAAAAACAGTGTGTCAAATTTTAGACAATGCAGATTTTGTGGATGGTAAATTATCGGCAGGGCGTGTTGCCTCACGAATAAAAAATAATCGTGAATTGGATCAAGAATCTGCCGATATTAATATCTTAAATAGTATCGTAATGAACTCATTGGTTGCGAATAAAACGTATCAGGCTGCAGTATTGCCTTATCGTATTGCTTCCCCATTTTATGCTTGTTATACCCATGGAATGAGTTATGGTTGGCATATCGATGACCCTGTGATGGGGCCAAGTAACGGTCGTTATCGAACAGACGTTTCTACCACTGTTTTTTTAAATGATCCTGATGAATACCAAGGTGGAGAAATTATCATCAGAACAACTTTTGGTGAGACAGAAATAAAACTTCCTGCTGGTTTTGCCATTGTTTATCCTTCAACGAGTTTACATCAAGTCGCTGAAGTAACTAGCGGTGAACGTAGAGTTGCTGTCACTTGGACTCAGAGTATGGTTAAAGACCCCGCTCAACGGCAAATACTTTATGATATTGACCAGGTACGAGAACAGCTCAATCAGCAACAGCCTCACAGTGATGATTTTTATAAATTAGACACCAGTTACGGAAATTTATTTCGCATGTGGAGTGAAATATAATGTCAGAACAAGACTTGACCGAAGTTGTTCAACTGGGCCAGTATTTTAACATTGATAAACACACATCTGGAAAAATACAATTTAAACTCAATCATGAAAAATTAAAACAAGTCCAGACATCCTCAGATAAAGCCGCCAAAACAATGGGGATTAATGAGGCTAAAATGTTTTTAAAAGCCTTAAACGGTGTTGATGATATTCAGTTGAATATTTTTACGGCCTCATTAACAGTGACGTACCAAGAGAGTCAGATTCAGTCGCAGTGGTGGGATGATTGGGTGGCAGGTAATGAGTCTGCTGAATTGAATCAGTGGTTGTCAGACGCAATGAAACTTATGGATGGTTAAAGCTGAATTAAGTGGCTTGTCCGCTTCAATGATAACTTATCCCCATGTGGGATAATTTACACATATCTAAAATATAAGGTTGATTTCTGCTATATGTTTTCTATGCTTATAATACAATAGGAAAAAATAAGAATTAAATACATATAACATAATCTTTTATTACTTATCACAGAAAAATCATAATATTAATTTAAGGCATTGATATATTTGAGATTTATAATGTATCGGTGATCTGACTGGTTCCATTTTATGCCATAAATGGGCGACTAAAAGAAACTATGCTTTGATTTATTTATCCTAATATTATAAAATAATAAATATCTAATAAATAACAATCGGGAGAATGATAATGTCAAAAGGGCAAAGCATACAGGATCCTTTTCTAAATACATTGCGAAAAGAGAGAATTCCAGTATCGATATTTTTGGTCAATGGCATTAAATTACAGGGACAGGTTGAATCATTTGATCAATTTGTGGTATTGCTGAAAAATGCAGTCACACAAATGGTTTATAAGCATGCTATCTCTACAATTGTGCCATCCAGGAATGTCAAAATGTCATTAAATAATGATGATCCGCAGGATTCTATCGGAAATGTATAAAATGATCCATTTATGTTGTTTTATTATGTAAGCAACACAATTTTTATTGTGTTGCTTTTTTTATGTTTGATATCTATTTAGCCTTCCTTTTTTTAAATTTTCATCTCGTTTAAGTCTTTTTGAAACTTCTTCTAATTCTAGAATATTCACCTAATTTTCTATATAATACCGTCTTTTATCATTAGGTTAAACGGGTTGAAATTATGCATTTTGTATTTGAATATCTTTTATTTATTGCTGAAGTCATTACTATTTTGGTGGGAATGTTGATGTTTGTTGGTGGCGTTATCGCATTGTCAAAAAAATCCAAAGAAGTTGATCCCTTATCTTTGGAAATTAAAAGTATCAACGATAAATACCATCAAATGAAATTGTCTATTTTGGATGCTGTTTTATCCAAGGAACAACTGAAAGAATTAAATAAAGAGGAAAAGAAACAGCAAAAACTAAAAGATAAAGAAAAAGAATCAAATAAAAATAGATTGTTTGTCATTGATTTTGATGGAGATATTAAAGCCTCAGAAGTCAATTGTTTGAGAGAAGCTGTCACGGCAATTTTGACCGTAGCCACCAAAGATGATCAGGTTTTACTGAGACTGGAAAGTGGTGGTGGTGTGGTTCATGGTTATGGTCTGGCGGCATCACAGTTGGCTCGGTTAAAAAGCCAGCAAATATTATTGACCATTGCGGTGGATAAAGTGGCTGCCAGTGGTGGTTATATGATGGCCGCAGTGGCTGATAAAATCATTGCCGCTCCCTTTGCCATATTGGGTTCAATTGGTGTGTTGGCTCAAATTCCAAATTTTCATAAGTTATTGAAAAAATATAATATTGATTATGAACAGCACACAGCAGGAGAATACAAACGTACTTTAACCTTGTTTGGTGAGAATGATGACAAGGCACGAGAAAAACTACAAGAAGAATTAGAAGAGACTCATACTTTATTTAAAAGTTTTTTACTGGAACATCGTCCAGCATTAGACATGGAAAAAGTAGCGACAGGTGAGCATTGGTATGGAACCAATGCATTGGAATTAAGTTTAATTGATGAAATTAAAACCAGTGATGACTTTATTATGTCGGCTTGTGATGAATCCGATGTGTTTGAAGTCAGTGTGGTTCAGCATAAACATTGGTATGACAAGTTTAGTGATAACTTAACTAAAATGGCCGAATCGGTGGTGTCCAGGTTTAATTATGGAGGGTAGATAATGTTGACATTGAGTAAAATAATAAGCTTTTTCCTAATAATTATAAGTAGTTTCTCGCTTCAAAATGTCATGGCTTATCCACTAGATGCCGACAAAGAAACAGGCATTGTTCGTCTGGAAGGGCGCAAGTTAGGTCAATCGACTAAAATTCAAGGTGTTGCCAAATTAACGATCGGTGCTTTATTGGAAAACCGACACATCCGTTTAAATTTACTGAATCAAACATTGCCTAAATTACCATCTGCCAATCAATCACTGTCCACAGAAATTAAAAAAATTCTGGGTGAAGAGGCTGATCGTTATGGCGTTGCACTGTTGGATATTTCCAATCCAGCCAAGCCACTTTATGCTGAATATAATCCCAGAATAAAGTCCAACCCTGGCAGTGTTGGAAAGTTAATAGTGGCCATTAGTTTCTTTCAAATGTTGGCAGATGTTTATCCAAATGACATTGCCAGTAGAAAAAGAGTGTTAAAAGAAACATTGATTACGGCTGATCGTTTCATCTTAAAAGACCATCACAAAGTCCCTTTTTGGACACCCGCAAAGAAAAAATTCAAACGACGTCCCATCAAGTTAAAAGATACTGCTTCTTTATGGACTTATTTAGATTGGATGTTATCCGCCAGTTCTAATGCAGCCGCCGCCATGATTCAACGAGAAATGATGTTGATTAAACACTTTGGCAAAGACTATCCTGTCGCTCAGTCAGACATCGATGATTATTTTAACAATACGCCCAAAAGAGAATTAAGCAAAACCTTACAAACCATCATGCAAGGTTCATTAACCAATAATGGCATTGATGTTGCCCAATTTAGACAAGGCGGTTTTTTTACCCGAACAGGTAAACACAAAGTACCTGGAACTAACAGCACTATGAACAGTAAAGAATTGCTGACTTTTTTGTTTCTATTGGAGCAAGGCAAAATCGTTGATAAATTCTCTAGTCTGGAAATTAAACGACTACTGTACATGACCAAAAAACGCATTCGTTACGCCTCATCTCCTGCCCTTTATAAATCCGCTGTTTATTACAAATCAGGCTCACTTTATAGTTGCCGACCCAAAGGTTGTCGCCACAAATATACAGGTTCTGCCTATAATTATATGAACTCAGTGGCTATCATTGAAACCGTTGCGGGTACGTCTGAAATTGTTTATTTGGTGGCATTGACATCCAATGTATTAAAGAAAAATTCAGCCGTTGCTCATCAATCATTAGCCACAAAAATTCATGAATTTATTGTTGATTTTCATGCCAATAAACCCAGTTTAAAAGAAAAGTTTGTATTCAATGTGATTGCAAAACCGCAACGTGCCAGAGTTAAAATAATGAACATAAAACCTCGGTTTCGCTCTGGAATGAAGTTGACTGAAGGACATTATTTATTAAAAGTGACTCGACGAGGCTATAAAAGTTATAAAAAATGGATTGATTTATCCAGAAACAAAACAGTCTTGGTCGATTTGGTTAAAAAATGACAAGAGAGATGAAATTTATCGAATCTTATGCATCAGTCATTTGAAGGTGAAGTGAAGTGGAATTAAGAAGGGGAAATTATTTCGTGCCCGTTCTAAGGCAATTTACTGCTTTTTAAAAATTAATGGTTGTTGTTTGTAAATGGTCAAATATTGGGTTTAATAAGGTTTCAGCTGTGACCGTAAAGTCATCATCTATGGGTGAATTTTTTTGATGATATAGCGTGTGATAATAGGGGGAGCTGAATTCAGGCGAAACACCTCCTTGCCAGACTTGCTCTGCTTGATAAAGTGCTTTGTGATGATCATTGCCTTTGTGTTTTTGTTCAATATATTTGAAAGATGATTTTGGGAAAAAATTGAGAGGTTGGCTTAACCCTTGCCAATAAAATTTCAGTAATTGTTGTAGATATTGTTCTGGGTTATCCACTTCATTAAATTGAAGCTGTTGTTTTTTTGCCAGATGAATGCTGATCTTGGGTTGCTCATTCTGCAGCTGACAAAGTAGCACTAAATGTTTGATCCAAAGTTGTAAGTAATCTTGTGGTTTTAAATCAGCATAACGTGACTGCAATAAATGTGAATGAGTTAAATTGGATAATTGCCCGTGAAGCACTAAGTCATCTAGGGATAAATCTATCATCAAGGGGGCAATGGCATTTTGTTGGTGTTGTTGCTGAATGCGGTTAAATTCTGCAATGTCGGTGATTACATGGCGTACTGTGTTTTGTCCAAATTCATCATAAGGTAAACGTCCGCTGGCTTTTAAGTGTTCTCCCAATTGCTCTATCTTGTGTCCATCAATGATTTGTTCCAGCATGGATTGGTTGAGGAGATAGCTTTCTAAATTATCCAATGAAAAAGGCTCTGTGTCATTGCTAACCGACCTGTTTTCATTGAATTGAACTCCCAAACGATGAATGAAAAAATATTTTACGGGATGTTTATAAAATTGAATGAGGTCATCAAGTTCAACCTGTTTAAAGTCGTTGGTTGGCGGGGTTAATGGTGATGTTTTGATTTTTTCGGGGTGATTTTTATTTTGAAATAGCCATTCATTGGCATAGCTAAAAAAGTTTGAACTGGCTTCAAAGTAGGCAGTATTAAAAGGTTGTAAGGGATGTTCTGTTATTAAATTATTTTGTAATGCTTCGTTTAGCGCAAAATTTTCAATAATGTATTCAGTCAGCTCATTGACCAAAGATGAAGGAGAAATCAGGGTGTTATCAATAATATTACGCCCAATATAACTGATATAAAATGTTTGTCTGGCAGACAATAAACATTCCAAAAATAAATAACGATCGTCCTGCCTTTTTGAACGATCACCTAAGCGTTGATTGTTTGCCATTAAGTCAAAGCCCGTTGGTTTATTGATTCGTGGAAATTTTCCATCGTTCAATCCCATCAGACAAACGACTTTAAACGGAATACTGCGCATAGGTAGCATCGTACAAAAGGTAATTTGTCCCGTCATGAATCGGTTGCCATGACTGATGTTATCAATCCGTTTGGTTAAGTGTGTTTGCATGACTTTTAGACAAATGGGGGATTCATGATCAGCCTGTTTAACCTGATCTGAAATATCAATGATGATATCCCGTAATAATTGAAAAACCGATGTGTTTTGGTCATCTTCCTCAAAAAAATGGTTAAGAATGGATTGTAATACCTCATTCCATTTCAGTGCCGAGTGATTGATGGATAGTTTTTGTCGTAACTGACTCAGTTGGCGTATGAAATGCTGTAGTTTGCCAATTTCTTCTGCTTCTGAGCTACTGAATACGGGGTAAGGCAGTTGTTGATTGAATAATGATGCGGTGTCAGGCATGGCAATGCCTAACAATAATCGCTCTAAACCAAATTGCCAGGTATTTTCATCGGTTGCTGGGCAATCGAATGCTTGTTTAGAATGACCGTCTTCTCCCCAACGAATACCTGCTTGTTGACAGGTGTTTTTTAATCGACTGATGGCTGATTTATTGAGTTGAAAGCGTTTAAGTATGTTTTCTGAATCCAGTAAACTAAAAATATCTGAAAAATTAAAACGACTGTGGGAGATGTTGAGTAGTTGAAAAAATTGAGGTGTGATTTCATGTTCTTGATGAACTGATCTGTCGGCAATTGACCACGGTAAATAATGATCGCTGGTGCCAAAAACAGCTTCAATATAAGGAATGTAATCATTGATGTCGGGTGTCATGACAATGATGTTATGTGGTTTTAAGCTGGGTGTTTGTTCAAATAATGCCAGTAATTGATCATGTAAAACTTCTATTTCTCGAAGTGGGCTATGGCAACAGTGAATTTGTAGGCTGTTGTCTGAGTCTTCAATGATTGGTAAGGCTTTGTCAAAAGGAAGTTCAGTTTGTTCAAATAAATCATTGTCCGTGTTTGTTTCATTAATGACTTGCTGACGATCAAGTAAATAGAGAATATCGGTTTGAATGTATTCTAGTAGATTTGTAACCGTTGGTTCAACATAGGTTTCTTGGTCGAGACAATCATATTGGTGTAATTGTTGTTGAAAATCTTTCCCCAGTTGCCCCATGGATGCCAGTAGAGGATGTCCAACGGAGTAATGTTCCAGTGACATTGATTGGCAATGCAGTTTGCGTAATTGTTTGATACGGACAATGGATTTTTTGGTAATGATATCTCCCCAAAATTGTAAACAGGGGTTTAACATGAATAAATGCACGTCACATTGTTCAGATATTTGGTTAAAAACTTCTAAATGAGCGGGAGGTAAGGCTGAAATACCAAAAATAGACAGTCTTTCAGGGAGTTTGTTGTTATTTAATTGTCCCTGTTGGCATTGTTCGATGAAATCATGTAGAACATTGGCTCGATGTGGTAATTTCTTATTTTCAACGATGGCTCGCCATAACTGTGCTTGCCAGTGTTCGTCATTACCCGACTCCCAGTTCATAATCCAGTCAGGTCTGAATACCATGTACTGATCAAAAATATCAACTATTTTACAGGCAAGTTGATAGAGTTTGAATTCATCATATTCAGTTGTCAAATATTGTTGAATGATTGAAAATTCTTTTTTATCCAGATGGCGAGGTAGTAATTCAATGATTTTCCAAACCAGAATGTCTTTATCAAATGACGTGTTGTCAGGTATGTTTTGTAGTTGAGACTGGAAAATTTTCCACACAAAAGAGGCTGGAAAGGGATATTCAATATTGGCTGCAATAGATTGCTTAGTAGCCAGTTGCATAGACAGCCAGCGTGACATTCCCTGGCTTTGGACAATAATCGTTTCTGCTTCAAACACATTGTTGAGAGTCTTTTGTTCGATAGTATCGACAAGTTGTTCGAATAGAGCTTCTAGCCGATTGCTATGGTATAAGTTGATCAATGTGTATGGGGTCTCTGGGTGAACATTATTATTTTAACATAAGGGGAGGCGAAATAAATAAATGTCCAAATTGTGCAGGATTTTTGTTCGCCTTTGAGGAGCGAAAAATAGGCGTATAGTCGAATTACACAACTATTTTTGCAACAAAAAAGCGGACAAAAATACAAGCAAGTTGGATGTTTATTTGTTGCGCATCCCCTAATTATGCTCAGCTACTTATTCTACAGCATTCGGTCATCCAACTGAAAATCAGAAAAATCATCTTCAGACTGTGAGACAGTTTCATCTTCTTGCTGAGAAAGTTTGAGTTTAAGTTTTAAATCACTGTTGGCATCAGAGTTATATAATGCTTCTTCTTCAGATATTTTACCTTGTTTAAAGAGTCGATAGAGTGATTGATCAAAAGTCATGATGCCTTTTTCACCTTTGGTTTCATTCATCGCAGGCATTATTTCATCTAAATCACCTTTTTCAATCAATTCCCTAATATACGGTGTGGGTTGCATAATTTCAAGGGCTGCAACTCGTTTCATGTTTTGACCAACCACCAGTCGTTGACAAACAATGGCAACTAAATTCATTGATAAGTCCATCAGTATCCGAACATGGTTTTCAGGGGGGAAGAATCCCAAAACTCTTTCCAGTGCTTGTACGCAATTATTGGCGTGTAAGGTTGATAAGCAGAGGTGTCCTGATTTAGCATAAGAAATAGTGTGTGACATGGCTTCTTTATCTCTGATCTCACCCACCAAAATCACATCAGGGGCTTCACGCATGGCGTTGATTAAAGCGTTGTGAAATGAATGTGTATCCACGCCAACTTCTCGTTGGTCCACAATGGATAATTTGTACGGATGGACATATTCTATTGGGTCTTCAATGGTAAGAATATGACCACTACTATGGCTGTTACGATAATCAATCATGGAGGCGAGGGTGGTTGATTTACCTGAACCTGTTGAGCCAACCACCAAAATTAAGCCATGTTTACTCATGGCGATTTCGCCTAAGTGACTGGGTAAATTTAAGTTTTTTAAATTGGGTATTTCACCTTTAATATAACGCACCACAAAAGCAATGTGGCCTTTTTGTTTGTAGACGTTGAGTCTGAATCTTTCGCCACCTAAAGCCGTAAAACCGATATTTAACTCGAGTTCTTCTTCAAATTGGTCAATTTGTCCTTCACTCATCATTGAAAAAGCAATCTCTCTAACAACATTGGGCAGTAATGGGTTTTTGCCAATGGGATTTAATAAGCCTTCTACTTTGATGTGTGCTGGCGCGCCAACACTAAAAAATAAATCAGAAGCTTCTTTTTCTACCATCATTTTTAGAAAATGTTTGATATCTGCCATGTTGTTGTCATCCTAATGTTGATACATATATTTAAAGACTAGCAAAGTAAATAATCTAGTCATCTATTACTCAAACTATTTTTAATTATTTACTCAAGGTTTCGATAAGATGAACGATAAATAAAGGTATGAGGAATGCTAAAATTTAAGAAAATTAACAGGGGAATAATGATGAAAAATAATGCAGATGCAATATCGTTGAGTAATCAAGGGCTTGATCGATTAGTAAATGATTTGTTGATGAGTAATGACTCAGGTGGTTTTCATCAAGACTATTTGCGAGCTAAAAAACAAGTTGGAGTCATTGCTTCATCAGTTGAAGTTTTTAAATTACTTTATCTAGGCCATAAAACAACTAAAACATTCTTGGTGCATTGAATTGTGACTTGAATAATTGTTCTCTAACGGGACGCTTTTAATCTTTATTAATATACAAAAAATTTACTAAATTTATTTAACCATGAAGATAATGAAGAAAAGCGTCATGTCTTCATGGTAAAAATTAAAATTCAGAAACTTCATTTTAAGGATGTTTTAAAAATAATGCTCACTGTAAATAGGTGGTCATAATTATGAATGTCTATGGCATATCATTAATTTCCGCACCTTCTTTCTCGACTGGCATTAAGTCTTCTTTGCTGATACCCATGCGTAAAATGGTCGTGCTGGCAATGTAAATTGAAGAGTAAGTTCCAATAAAAACACCAATAATCAACGCAAAAGCAAATGCGTGAATAATTTCTCCGCCCAAAAAGAATAGCGAAAGTAGTACCAGTAATGTGGTCATGGATGTCATCAAGGTTCTTGATAAGGTTTGATTTAATGAGGTGTTAATGATTTCGGTCGGAGAGCCTTTTCTTATTTTTCTAAAGTTTTCACGAATTCGGTCAAAGACCACGATGGTGTCATTGAGTGAGTAACCTATGACCGCCAGGATTGCGGCTAACACCGATAGATCAAAATTTATTTGCGTGACTGAAAATACACCCAAAGTAATAATGACATCATGAACCAATGCAGTGACAGAACCAATAGCAAAGCGGTATTCAAAGCGTACTGCGACATAAATGAGTATGCAAATCAACGCATATAACATGGCGAGTGCGCCATTTTCTTTGAGTTCTTTACCAACTTGAGGGCCGACAAATTCAACACGGCGCATGTCTATTTTACCCATGTTGCTGGTTTTTAGAATGTCGAGTATTTCTTCACTGATTTCTGCAGGTTTTTTGGCATCTGTTTTGGGTAATCGAATCAATGCTTCTCTCGATGTACCAAAATTCTGAACGGAGGCATCTTTATATTTTGATGCCGTCAAAAGGTCTCGAATTTTTTCAAGGGGTGCGGCTTGTTGAAAACCAACTTCTATCAATGTGCCCCCTGTAAAGTCGATGCCAAAGTTAAAGCCTCGAATAGAAATGGTTAAAATGGAAATAATAATTAACGCACCAGATATCATCATGGCGGTTTTTTGTTTTTCCATAAAATTAAAATGCGTTTTTGTTGCTAAGAGTTGCATTGGTTAAAGCCTTTTCTGAAATTTGTGTTCGGAATATTGTTAAGCATGATGTCCTAATGGGTAAATTTTTGAATGCTTGGACATTGAATAATTTTTAACCCATGAAATCATGAAGACTAAACTTAATGCCTTCATGGTAGAAATAAAAACATCTATAATTTAAAAACTTTATTTTGCTGATAATTTAAATATCTAGTTTCTTTATGGATTGTCGTCCACCATAAACGATATTTACAATGGCTCGTGTACCCATAATAGCCGTAAACATTGATGTAATAATGCCAATGGACAGCGTAATGGCAAAACCTTTAATTGCCCCAGTCCCAAAACTAAATAGAATAACTGCCGCAATAAACGTTGTAATGTTGGCATCCGCAATGGTTGATAATGCTTTTTCGTAGCCTGAAAAAATACTGGCTTGTGGGCTACTGCCATTGCGAATTTCTTCCCGTATTCTTTCAAATACCAATACATTGGCATCCACTGCCATACCAACTGTTAAAACAATTCCAGCAATACCTGGTAATGTCAAAGTGGCTTGTAGCATGGATAAAATGGCTACAATGAGTATCAGATTAACCATTAATGCGGCATTGGCAATAAGACCAAAGACTCGATAATAAAATCCCATGAATACCATTACAATTGCCAGGCCAATAACAACGGATAAAAACCCTTGGTCAATGCTTTCTTGACCTAAGCTAGGTCCAACGGTTCGTTCTTCAATGATTTCAATGGGAGCGGCTAAAGCACCTGCTCGAAGCAATATGGCAAGATTGCGAGCTTCTTTGGTAGAATCTAGTCCACTGATCATGAAACGTTTGCTGAAATGTTCTCGAATGGTGGCAATGTTAATAACTTCTTCAGTAACCGTGGTTTTTTTGACTTTTTTACCATTGACCATTTTGGAAGTGGTTTTATATTCTATAAATACCACTGCCATGGGTTTGTTGACATTGGCAGCAGTGATTTTGCTCATTTTCTTAGCACCGACACCATCCAGTGTGATGGTGACCATCGGTGTACCATTTTGTTGTTCAATGCCAGAAGCGGCATTGGTGATTTGGTCACCCGTTACAATGACTCGTTTTTTCAATAAAACGGGTTGTCTGGTGTCTCTTTCATAATAAAGTTTTGCAGAAGCAGGCACTCGACCTTGTACAGCGGCAGTCACATCATGTTCCGTATCACCCAGTCGAAATTCAAGGGTAGCTGTCGCCCCCAATAAATTTTTGACTTGTGCGGTATCTTGAACGCCAGGTAGTTGCACCACAATTCGGTCACTGCCTTGTTGTTGAATGACGGGTTCGGCAACACCCAGTTCATTAACACGATTGCGTAATGTGGTGATGTTTTGTTCGAGAGCGAATTTTTTAACCGCTTTACGTTCTCTTTCGCTGAGACGTGCTGTGACATAAAATAAACCTGATTCGTCTCTTTCTTCAACCTCTAAATCACCAAATTCTTTTTTAATGGCAGTAGTGGCTTTGTTTCTAATGTCTAGCTTGTTAAATTTTAATTCAATAGAATCAGAGAGTCTTTTGATGCCACGATAGCGAATTTTTTTATCGATTAAATGACGACGAATATCGCCCACATATCTTTCTTCTGATTTTTTGATGGCGGCATCCATGTCAACTTCAATTAATACATGAATTCCACCTCTTAAATCAAGCCCCATATACATTGGCAATGCGCCAACTGATAACAGCCATTGTGGTGTTGCGGGTGCTAAATTTAATGCAACAGTATATTTATCCGTTAAAGCCTCTTTGATTTTGTCAGCGGCTTTTAATTGATCTTCAACTGAATGAAAACGAACCAAAAGGTCATCATTTTTCATTCTTTTGCTAGATAATGGTGTGATATTGGCTGTTTTGAGGGTGGATGCTATTAATTTTTCTTTAGATTCATCCAGTTTTACGGTTCGAGTGGCTGAAATTTGCAGGGCAGGGTCTTCGCCAAACAGATTTGGTAAGGCATATAAGCCACCGATTAATATGACAGAGGAAATTAATAGAGTTTTCCATAATGGATATTGATTCATCATAGTGAGATACTTTGTTTATTATTAGAAGTTTGAAATAGAGCCGTAGACTATAGAACTTACAAGGGTAGGATGCAATATTATATGATAATATTTGTTGTGTAGTTATAGTGTCATAATATTATATGTATCGGAAAAACAAATTTAAAAGATAGATGTTTTTA
Source organism: Methylococcales bacterium (assembly GCA_018671575.1). Lineage (GTDB taxonomy): Bacteria > Pseudomonadota > Gammaproteobacteria > JABHGC01 > JABHGC01 > JABHHM01. The sequence goes on from JABHHM010000026.1 coordinate 24,720, forward strand.
TTTTTGGTATGAAGAGATTGAGGTTTTTTTCTTCATTGTTTTCAGTGCTTCATGGTAAAAAAACTAGGTCAATTTCCAAATGTTTATTGCGAGTTCTCTATAAGTAAAGCGGTTTCGTGATGATGATGTTTCAACCCTTCCTTCTTGATGCCATTACCATCTACTCTCCAATCCAAAGACTAGGAGGCTGTCCGAGAACTCATCTTTCCGCCAACTCTGCGTTAAAAATGGTCTCAAAATGCTCATTTACACATGTAAACTGCGCTTTTTCGACAATTTTATGCCTTGATTTGACGAAAATCTGAGTTCTCGGACAGCCTCCTAGAAGTAATTTGTTTTTAACCGCGAATGGATACCAATAAACACACATAGTATTGATTGAAAATAGTGTTTATCCGTATTTATTCACGGTTCTAAAGTGTATTTTGCTAGTTTATTCGAAAGGCATATGTTCAATATGCCCTCATTAAGTGTTTTAAGCAAAGTGTAACCATTTATTGTGTTATATCTTGTTATAAGAAATTCCCATTTATACGCGCTACATCATTATAAAAATCTAAAATTGACCACTTGTCCTCAAGATTCGACCACCCAGTCCTTATTAGGGGTTTACCCCCTATTCTTTTTTTTTATTCTCGTATATTCTTTAAACATCAGCAGCGGAAAGGTTTAATCTTAGTCGAAATTGAGTAAGTTATTTAAACTGAATAGACAATACCAATAATGGTTTAAATACTTGTCTTGCTTCGACTAATACTGATAAATATTACACATTAAAGCTTATTATATAAAAATATTGGAGAAATACTTATGAAAAATTCAACTAACAAAATTGCAATGAAAACACGTCAGCTTGGTCAAGGCATGTCAGAGTATATTATTATAGTGGCTTTGGTCGCTGTGGCGGCGATTGGTGTGGCAGGTTTCTTTGGTGATACGATTGAGCATCAGATGGCTGCGATGTCAGAAGAAATATCTGGTGGTAATGGCGGTAATTCTATTCAAAGTTCTGTTCAGTCGGCTGGAAAAGCCAATGCGGCAGCTACTATTGAATCGAAGATGGGAACTTATGATACTAAAAACAACTAAGTATTTAGTCTAGTATGCAAAACCAATTAGGGTTTTGCATACCCACTTAACTTATTATTTCTCATTGTTTTTTATCTAAGAAAATAATGAAAAGTGATAACCAGCTACACCCCACATTGAATCAGGGGAACTCAATGAAACCAAAGAACATCATCAAAAAAATCAAACAAACGGGACAGTCTACCATTTTAATGTTGACTGTTTTAGCCGTTGCATTACCTGCCATTGTCATTTTATATAATTCAGGAAAAGCCACCACAACCAAAATGGAAGTGGTGAATGCGGCTGATGCATCGGCTTACAGTGGTGCTATTTGGGCTGCTAGAAATCTGAATTTTATGGCTTACACCAATCGAGCCATGGTGTCTAACCATATATTGGTCGGGCATTTTGTCAGTTATGCTTCCTGGTTAAGGTATGTTGATGATGATATGGGTAAAATAGCCTCAGTGCTGTCTTTTATTCCTTTTGTCGGTTCAGCGGTGAGTGCCATTTCATCCGTGGTCTCATTAACGAGAACATTAACTGATGTGGCAGGGCATGTTTTGGTGCCGATGGTGGATGCTTTGAACACTTTTTATCACAGTGCCCAAGTTTTAGCGAAAATGTATGGTTTTTATGCCGTACCAGAAATTATGAAAGAAACAGCCAAGCGTTATGACCCTGAAATAAAAATCAATGACATTGATGCCTTGGATGATGACTTTGTTAAATACAGTGGTATCTATAATCTGGTGCGGAATAACGTGGCAATGTTTACCTTTACCAAACGTTATACGCCGAGTAGTGATGGTGGCATTATTGCGGGACTAACCCGAGACAGTTTTGGTGGCTCAAGGGCATGGATAGAAGGCAGTGCCAGAAGTACAGGATCAAAAACCCTTTTTCCAGTCAAAATAAGAAAAAGAGGAGAAACCACCATGACGGATGATATGTCTGACTGGAATGCCCACGATGAAAGAGAGGTTAGCATGTTTAACTTCAAAAAAATGAAATGGGGTGATTGGTCAACTTTGAGTAGCGGTGAAGCATCTGCCAGAGGATATTGGAGTCAATACCAAGGGGTTAGAGGTTATTATGGCTTAAATAATCAAACGGGAATAGATCAAACCTTGTATTTAACTGCATTTGCCAGTAAACCGACTGAAAACATGAAGCTTGACAGTAAAATGGGAATCAATGATAGAGGTCCTAATGATCCTTATAAAGTTCACAATATTTCTGCCGTCAGTCGAGCATTGATTTATCACAAGCGTCCAGATGCTAGTTTGGGCTGGGGGTTAGGTAATGGTAATTCAAATGCATCACCCAGTGGTGAATATTCGAACCTGTTTAACCCTTTTTGGGAAGTTAGATTGGACGAAGTTAAATTAGCTGGCTTACCAATATGATGAATAAAGCTGAGTTGAGTAGCTTGTCTGCTCGAACGAAACTTATCCCTTTATGGGATAAATTGGTAATAAGCCTAATTAATATAAGTGTTGATGTCGTCTATAATAATGATGTCAAAGTCAGTTTAAATGGAGAGCAGGATGTTTAAATCAAAAGGTCAGGCTACCTCAGAATTTGTGATCATAGGCACAGCCGTTTTTGTCCCCATTTTTTTAATGTTGCCAATAATGAGCAAATACACCGACATGAAACAAAAAGCATCAGAAGCCAGTCGTTATGCTGTGTGGGAAAGAACAGTCTGGTCTGATCCGAATGCCAGTTGGAATGATGGTGAAAATACCAAAACTGATGCAGTGATTGCACAGGAAATTAATGATCGTGTTTTTGGTCATATTTTACAAGGAATGACCTCAAATAGAGTAGAAAATACAACCTGGAAAGATGAAAATGGTGCTCCTCTGATTAAAAGTGTCAAATTAAACAAAATGAATGAAGAAGAAGTGCCTGTTAGACCGACTCAAGCTCTGGCAGTGTTTGAACAAGTGGCATATGGTGGAGGAATTTTTGAAACATTGGGTCATAAAGGTTTAGATTTAGGTAAAAAGACATTCTCAGATGCCGAAGTTGAAGTGACCGTGAATAATATCACTGTGCCAGGTGTTGTTTCGGAAATAAAAATGACCTCGTCTGCAGGTATTTTAAGTAGCAGTTGGTCAGCCCCATCTCAGCAAGAGTTTTATGATCGTTTAAGTAAGCTTGGTCCTGCCAAAGGTGTAAACACTTTAATGTCTCCAGCAGATTTACTTTGTCAAATTCCGTTGTTATATAAAGAAGGCTGTAATGCTAAAACAGTTGAGCTAGAAGCAGATTGGACGGTGGTTCCCAATGCAAAGAAAAAATAATATGATGAAAAAAATAATCAAAAAACAACTGGGTATGTCAATGACTGAGTATGTTGTCATGGGTGGCGCACTTGTGATCTCATTTGCTGCAGTTAAAGATGATGTGCTTCCCCTTATTATTGAGTTTTATGATGAGTATATGTGGACATTGGCAATGCCGTTGTAAAGTTACTCTGTTCTGTTCAAATCCATTAACGTAGAATTTAATAGAACATAGTGCCTAACGGGTAAATACTGTTTGTTATTTATTTCACCATAAGAAGCACATGAAAACAAAATTCATTATCGTCATGCATTTCATTGTGAGAATGAGTGCTTTAGTCGGTATATTTCAACAATTTTTATTAGTCCGAAAATACTCGCTGAAATACTTCATTAATCTTTTCTGCTGTGAATATATTTTCTATCCACTCTAGTATTGTTTACTGTTCATTTGATAAATATGGGTCTCAGCATCTTCTGGTATTGAGCCGAATTTGTTTCATTTGACGCAGTAAAATTGTAGTCTCACCGTGCTACGTTTCTTGGTGTGTGCTTGCTTTTCTAACCACAATTTTCCAATCATCAACTCTTTCTAACATTGTTCTCACCTCATGCAGGTCATTCAACTCTGGTATTGGTTGTTTATGCCATTTTCGTGAAAATAAAAGTCGTTTAATCGCACATTGTGAATGTTCATTCTATATATCATTATGATACATAGGGACAAAATTTATTTAATATTTCTCATTTGCAAAGATAAAAGCGGTGAAAGTTTGTGTAATAAAAAATATTTTCGTGACCTATACTAAAATTAGTGATTAAAAAATCAGTGTTCATTAAGTGTTTAATCAATGCAGTTTGCTCGTTAGGCCATGGTGCTCTAACAAAATAAGGAAAATAAAGATGAAAAAAATATTTCATTTCATATTTTGTGCCATGTTATCAGTGATGTCATCTTCGTCGTATGCGTTCAAAATTGATACGCATATATGGATTGGTCAGCAGATTATTAATGACCTGAAATCAAATATACCCCATGGTCAATTAACATTTAATTATGATTTCGATGAATTTGGTAATTCTAAAGAAGTTAAAATTCCCATAGTTTGGGATACTTATATGAAAGTTACGGGTTTTTTTGAAGCATTTTTATTAGGAAATATGGGACCCGATGCTACACCTGATATGATTGTTGGACAGAGCGTTATTCATCCAGGAATTAATCCAGAAAAAAACAATGCAGATGATTGGAAAACAAATCAATGGTTGATGCACATGAGAACTTATGCATATCTGCTAATGGAGGACAAAGGTCCTTGGGTTTCACATCAACTTGTATCAAATCCTTATTATCATGGTGTTTTAGCTCATGCCGCTGCCGATGTTTTTGCTCACACTTATGTTAATCAATATTCAGGTGATGTGTTTGATTTAAACGATGGAGAAACCCTGGTTGAACAACGGCATTATGTATTGGAAGGATTTATCTCAAAGCATACACCACCTCTCAAAAATCATAAAGGGGATTTGATTGGTGAACCATGGGAAGTAGTACAATCCGACGCCAACACCACAGGAGATCTTGTGAAGTATTCCGAATATGTCAGGGATGTATTGATATATAACGACGATGTACAAGAGCAATATTTGAAAGTGCCAACGGCTACTCATTTGGCTGCATTTTATGAATTTAGAAAGGGAATTGATAATCTGGAAGAAAAGTATAAAGAAATAGATAACCAAATAAGTAAGTATCTGCTTCCTTTTATAGCTCGAGACAGTGGTTTAAATAGTATTCTTGTAGGTGACTTTAGTGAGCTTAATAATCTGGCTACAAAAGTGCTTGAGGAACTGAATAAAGGTAATGAGGACATAAGGCAATTAGTTTCTGATTTGGAGTTTGAATCACGTATAGCCAATGAAAAAATATTTAACGTGCTGAAATCGACTGTTTTGGATGTGAAAGATTTAGAAAAAGAATGGGTGTCAACACTACAAAAATGGCGTGAAAAGTTAATAGAAGTTGCCAGTTTACCTGCAATCCCTGTTTGTCCGAAGATATTTGATAAAGTATGCGAAGAACAAAAAAGAATCATTGAGCAATCCAATAAACTGATTATTGATGCGTCTAATGCGCTTGAAAATAAAACTTTGTCTCTAAAAAATGACCTGATTGATAGAACAATTGATATCACTGAAGAAATTCAAAAAATTCCAGAAATATTGTTAAAAATAGATCAGGCTATTGCGGAACTGGAAAAATTGGGAATGGGGTTTTTGTGGCCTAAACCTTATAACAAGTTCGACTTCATTTTCATTAACTGGAAAGAACGCTACGACACCGCCATGTCTGAATACGTCAAAGCATCCACTCAATCCATGATCAATGCAATGAACCCCAACGCAAGCGCATTAGAACCTATGGCAAAATGGTTCGAATGCCACCATTTGAGTATCATTGGTTTACCTGGTCAGGAAGTTTGTGGTATTAAAAATATGCTGGGTGAAATTCATGAGGCAGTCAAACACATTACAAAAATTTTAGACCAAGCCAATATTCTGGGTTCATCATTGCCATTACCCACACCCTCTGATTTATTAGAATTTGTAGACAAAGAAGTACAAAGCTTAGTCGATAAGTTTAAGGCTAAAGCAATAGATCAACTCCCCGAAAATGTTAAACAAATATTGACTCTTCTGGATGAAGACATAACGGATGAAACCTTAAATAAATATTTCACCATAAAAGAAACGGGCTACCCTAAAAAAGGCTTAATCCAGATTCCTAATATGGCAAAAAGAATCAAGGCAGAAATGCACTTGACGCCCGATGGACATTTTGATCCTAAAAAATACCCTGTGATTTATAATGCCTTGGTGATGGCAAAATTATCTTTGCTGGACAAAGAGGGATTTACGAAATTAGCCGAAGCATTGAATGTTACAGATCACACTCAATATATGGGTGAGTTTAAAAATATTGTCGGACAAGCATTTAAAAATATTGATGTTGGTTATCAATGGATGGAAAATCCACCACCTGTGCCAAATAGCTTGAATAAATATAATCTTGCTGATATCAAATCCTATTCAACAGATTTTGGTTTTCTTCCTTGGAAAGGCGATATGCGGGATAAAATGTTCAGGAAACTATTTATTGGTCCATTGTCTCCAGGTATCGATAGTCCAAAAGAAATCGGTTTTTCGAATATTGTCGGCTCACAATATCCCTATAAAGTCTGTTCTGCAAATCCCTTTCCTGATGATATCTATGACAAAAGATGTCTGGGAGAACCCAATGATGGGGGTAACGGAGGTGGTGGTGGAAGCGGGGAGGGAGGTTCTTGTGCCTCAGAATCAGCTACACAAAAAATGCCATATCAGTCAATATATTTAAAAAACTTACGCTCATTTCGTGACAATGAATTGAGCCAGTCTGAGAATGGTCAAAAAATTACCCAACTGTATTATAAGCATTCCAAAGAAGTGAAAGAAATGATGAAAAAAGATGTTTATTTAAGATTGTTGGGTATTCGATTAATATTGCGATCTGTCTATGCCTTTAATCCAAAACAAGTTAAAAAGGACGTTGTACCTCTGGATAAAAATTATTCAAAACTTGCCATCCGTTTTCTTGAACAAGCCCAGAAAAATGGCAGTGAAGAACTTGTTGATGATTTTAATGAATTAAAAGTATTGGTCGGATCACTTAAAGGATTGACCGCACAAGAAGTGCTGGATGAAATCAAATCAATGAGTGATATTTCAGAATAAATGACAAGTATTATAAGGATATAATGTAGGAGTTCTGTCTGAGAACTCGTCTTTCCGCTGGTTCTGTGTTAAAAATGGTCGCAAAATGCTCATTTATACACATAAACTGTACTTTTCGACAATTTTATGCCTTGATTTGACGAAAATCTGAGTGAGTGGTGATATCGGTTAAATTATTTAAACCACTGAATAAGGGGAAGTGAAATAAATAAACGTCCAAATTGTGCAGGATTTTTGTTCGCCTTTGAGGCGCAAAAATAGGCGTATAGTCGAACTATACAACTATTTTTGCAACAAAAAAGGTGGACAAAAAAATTACTATGCCTTTTGGGTACAAGCAAGTTGGATGTTTATTTATTGCGAATTCCCTAAGCCTGAATCTTTCTCTATAGCACCACCGTGAATTTCCATTAGCCGTGGTAAAAAGTTGGAAATTTCCATCGCCATGATTGAAAAGTCGGCATCAAATTGTGCTTCAACTGATTCATCATCAGATTGTTCGGCTTGATCTAGCACCAGATCATCATACTTAATGCGTTTGACTGAAAGGTCATCACATAATAAGAATGAAAATTTCTCATCCCAATTCAGTGCCAGGCGTGTACAGCTTTTTCCAGCTTCCAGATGATTGGTTATTTCGGTGGATGTTAAGTCAATATTTTTACATCGAATAATACCACCATCAGATTCTAAATCTCTCAGTTCGCATTCATTTTCAATGCTAAAATCTGCAGGAGGAGGGTTTTCAGTCATCCATGAGGTGAGAATGTTACTGGTTAATGTGTGAGTTTTTGGTGGTTCAACAGGCAGTGATCCAAGGCAGTTTCTGAGTAATACCGTTAATTCTTCTGCTTTATTTCGACTGGCAGAATCCACGATTAGCCAATTGTTTTTTAAGTCAAAGTAAGCATAAACTTTGGATGTTTTGGTAAAGGCTTTGGTGGTTAGGTCATGTAATACTTCTTCACGAATTTCTTCTTTTTCTTTTTTTCGGACTTTGCGCATTTGCGTGTCTTCAATTTCTTGAACTTTCTCATCAACGTATTCGCGAACGACGGAGGCAGGTAAAACTTTTTCTTCTTTTTGAGCACAGACCATGAGGTAGCCGTCAATGCTTTTGAAAAGCTCATCGTGTTTTTTATCAACGGGTGAAATCAAACCATAAGAAAACATTTCCAGTTTTCCGCAAGGTCTGAATTTGTGTTTTTGTAGATCTTCTTGAATTTGTTCTACCGATTGAGTTAACGGCTTGTAAAAACGGTATAGACAGAGATTTTTAAACCACATGAATTTTTACTGCTCCCTAATATTATTGGAATGAAAATAGGGCGTTATTATGCGTAAGATTCACTGAGACTACAAGCGTTTTAATACCACAACGAGGTGCAATGAGATTTTTTCCATTTCGATGATTAAATTTTGTACATGGGTGATGAAATGGTTATAAAATGCCAGTGTTGGTAGGGCAATAATCATTCCGAAGGCAGTGGTTATTAAGGCTTCTGAAATACCACCCGCCAGCATGTTGGCATTGACTGTTTGTTGTTGAGAAAGGGTGGCAAAAACAGAAATCATACCCAAAACAGTTCCTAATAACCCCATCAGTGGGGCAGCACTGGCGATGGTGCCTAAAGTGGATAAATATTTCCTAATAATGGGTATTTCTTGTCGGCCAGCTTCTTCCAATATTTCTTTTAATTCAGATTCGCTTTTTTGATAGTTCAAAATGCCTGCCAATATAATGTTGGTCATGGGGATTGGGTTTTGTTTGCAATAGGCGGTGGCTTCTGGAATTTTATTGTCCAATAAAATGGTTTCAATTTGTTCGATGATTTTGTTGTTGATGACTCTATTGCGTCTTAATGCCATTGATTTGATCACGATGATCACCAGTCCCCAGATAAATAAAGCGGTTAGAGGGTAGATCATTAACCCGCCATTTTTGATGATTTCACTAATTTCCATGATAATTTCCTCTGCTATTTTTTCTGTTTTGGCAACAATACAATTTCAATTCGGCGGTTGATTGCTCTGCCTTGTGGGGTTTTATTATCGGCAACTGGACGATATTGAGAGTAGCCGACAGCGGATAAGTAGGAGGCAGGAATGCCGACTTCATTTTCAAAAAATCGAACCACATTAACTGATCTTGCGGCACTCAAACCCCAGTTAGTGGAGAGTAATCCTTGTCTATTTTTAATGGGGACATCATCAGTGTGCCCTCCAATTTGAATTTCCAGTCCTTGCATTTTATTTTTCAATAATTTGCCAACTTTTTTCAGTAGTTCAAAGCCATCTGATTTTAAAGTAGAACTACCAGAATCGAATAATATTTTATCCGACAATTGAATAATTAGGCGATCTTGTTGTTGATTGATTTCTAATTGGTTATTGGTTAGATAAGACTTTAAATTATTATTTAACCCTGCTCTTGCTTGATTAATTTGAGATAGTTTTTCGGCATTTTTTTCCGCTTCATTTTTGTAAATAGCCAGTTGTTTTTCTAAATCATTATTTTCATCCGATAAATTATTGATGTTTTCCAGCAATGTTTCTTCGTTGTCTTTATTGGCATCGTTGGTTTGTGTCAGTTGTTGGATTTTTAACTGGTGTCGTAGTAAATCAGAATTTAGATTTTTGATCTTTTCTGTCTGTTGTATTTTGGCCGTAGAATAATTAAGGATTTTTTTGTTGGCAGAGGCAATGACTGTGTTTAAACCTGAAATGGTTTGATCAGATTCGGTCGTCACTTTTTTGTATTGTGTTGCTAACTGCACAACACGGCTATTTAATGATTCAATATCTGTTTTCTGTTGATTAAGCATTGCTGCTTTTTGCTTGATTTCATTGTTTTGCTGTTCAATGCTCAAGTTTCTCATATTGACCAGGTTGGTCATTGCTTCGTGCTGACTGTTGAGTTTTTTTAGGGATGTTTGAGTTGACTGATTATTTTCTGAGAGGGTTTTATAACGATCAACCAATTGGATGATTTTAGAATTGAGTGAGTTGATGTCTGTCGATTGTTGTTTGATGGTGGTATTTGCCTGCAACATGTTTTTGTTGGTTTGATTAATCATCGTTTCTTTTTCTGCCAACTGATTCTGTGTACTGAGAATGGTATCCTGTTTTTGGTTGATGATGTTTTGTTTGGATCTATTTTGGTTGGTTAAGCTTTGCAGTTGCTGGTTGAGTTGTTTTAGCTTGTCATCCATGATAACAATGCGAGATGAATGCTGGTCGAGAGACTGTTCTTTTTGTTGAATTTGATTGTTTAGCTGAGACTGTTTGTTTTCATAGTCTGACAATTGCTGTGTTAATTCAGTTTTTTCCTGTTTTAAACTGGATAGGGCGTTTTTAAGTTCTTCAAGTTTTTCAGGGCTGATGAAAGAGGTGCTGACCGCAAAAAATAAAACCAACAGAAAGACGACGTCAATGAGTGGTGTCATATCAAGTGACAATCGGCTCTCTTGTTGGAAATTATCAAGTTTCATTTTGTTATCCTAGTTGCAACGTATTCAGAGTAATAACGAATCAGTCAGTTTTACTTTTTCTTTCTTTTTTCTAAGCGTGATACTCTTTCCCAGATAGGATGAGACTCTTTCTTTCGACGAACATCTCTTTCCAATAAAAATGCCAGATTTTTCAAAGCAATGATGAAGTTGGATTCTTTTTTCAGGCAACACTCAAAAGAGTGGATGGCTTTTTCTGGGTTTTTTTCTCGTAAATCAAACCCGATACTGGAGAAAACCATTTCAGTTTCACCAATTTTGACGATATCACCAAAATTTAATTTGGCATTTTCAATTTCTTTTCCGTTATGAAAAGTGCCGTTGGTGCTTTCGTTGTTCTCAATGACAAAATAATTGTCCTGATATCGAATGATTGAATTCGTTCTTGATGACTGTGTGTCATCTAACATAATGGTATTGATGTCATCTCTACCGATGGTCGATTCAGTAAAATGTAAATGAAAAATGGTGTCAATATCATTGCCAGAAATGATTTTTAAATAGGGTAAAGATTTATAATATTCATTGTCTTTTTCCAATGATGGGATAATGGATGCCATCATAGTCTGGTCGGCATCGCTCATTATTGTTGCATCATCAACCGACGTTTTTGGTGGTGTTTTATCGCCATTAAACATGGTCTCTAAAAAGGGTAATGTGCCATCATCTGTTTTGGATTTTTTCAGTTGTGCATTGTTGCCATCTTGTAATTGAACAATGCCTGAGATTTTACCACCAACCATACTGAATTGGTCTCCAGGGTGTAAATCTTGTAAGCTTTGTTGGCATAAATAAGGAATGACGGCATTTTCTATGGTTTGTACCAAGCCAAAGTTGTGTTCTTGTTTTTTATGTCTTATTTGTGATTTTGCGATGAGTACATAGACTTCATCTGCTTTGAATTCAGTGATGTAATGGTTTTTTGATAGAGAGGTTAGTTTGTTTTTCAATTTTGAAATTTCAGCCTGATTGCTGATGATGAATTGTTCTCTATCTTTGATTTTATGGTCAAGTTCATCTTGAACATCGGCCAATAAAATTTTATTATTTTTATAACGATTATAAAAAAATTTATTCGACAGGATTAAAACGATCACCATTAGATTAAGGCTTAATATAATGTGTAATCCGTATTCATTTAATAATTCATGTATTAGCTCCATGTCCTGCATCCTTTGGTATTTTCTTCGATCTTATTAAATTAATCCTAGCAGAATTCATTCATTTGTTATTTTAAATTTGATGTAATGATTCCAGTAATTTTTGTAGTATACCTGAAAACGAATTAAAAGTTAAGTAAATTATTATAATCTAATATAGATTGTTGGGATTGTTTAACAATAAAGCCCTTAAAATCAGTATAAAACTTGATGTTTGCTGTTAACTATTTAATATTAGAATATATAGCTACAAAAAATTAGGAGTGGGTTATGCAAGATAAGGAAAAATTGATCGTTTTTGACACAACATTGCGAGATGGTGAACAAAGTCCAGGTGCATCAATGACTTGTGATGAAAAAGTACGCATAGCCAAAGCATTGGAAAAGCTACAAGTAGATGTCATTGAGGCAGGCTTTCCTGTGGCAAGTCAAGGTGATTTTGACGCAGTGACATCGGTTGCAAAAACAGTTAAAGACAGTGTTGTTTGTGGCTTGGCAAGAGCGTTAGATAAGGATATTGACCGAGCTTCAGAAGCATTAAAACATGCCAATGCCTCTCGTATTCATACTTTCATTGCAACATCGCCCATTCACATGAAAATGAAGTTACGCATGGAGCCTGATCAAGTCGTTGAGCAGGCAATCCATTCAGTTAAACGAGCGAGAAACTATACTGACAATGTTGAATTTTCCCCTGAAGACGCGGGTCGATCTGATTTGGATTTTTTATGCCAAATCATTGAAAAAGTCATTGATGCTGGGGCAAGTACCATCAATATCCCTGATACTGTGGGTTATAATGTTCCCATCCAGTTTGGTCATTTGCTTAAAAACTTGATTGAGAGAATTCCCAATGCGGATAAAGCCATTTTTTCAGTGCATTGTCACAATGATTTGGGTTTGGCGGTGGCAAACTCATTGTCAGCCGTGATGAATGGTGCCAGACAAGTTGAATGTACCATTAATGGTTTAGGAGAAAGAGCGGGCAATGCAGCATTAGAAGAAGTGGTGATGGCAGTTAAGACTCGAAACGATATTTTTCCTTGTTATACTGAGTTGGATACCACACAAATTGTGCAATGCTCACGCCTAGTATCTGGCATTACAGGATTTCCAGTGCAACCCAATAAAGCCATTGTGGGAGCCAATGCATTTGCTCATGAATCAGGCATTCACCAAGATGGTGTGTTAAAAAACCGAGAAACCTATGAAATTATGCGAGCGGAAGATGTGGGTTGGAGTGCTAATCGTATGGTTTTGGGTAAACACTCAGGCAGAAATGCTTTCAAAACAAGATTACACGAATTAGGTGTGACCATCACCTCTGAAGAAGATTTGAACGCTGCTTTTACTCGTTTTAAAGATTTGGCGGATAAAAAGCATGAAATTTTTGACGAAGATTTACAGGCTTTGGTGACAGATTCCCGATTGGCTGCCGATAACGAATGCGTCAAACTGATTTCAATGAAAGTCTGTTCCGAAACAGGTGAAACTCCCAAAGCAAAAGTTGTCTTATGGGTCAATGAAAAAGGTGAAAATGAAGCTGTTTGTTTGGGAAGTGGTCCTGTTGATGCGGCTTTTAAAGCGATTGAAGAAATCGTTAAAAGTGGTGCGAAATTATTGTTATATTCCGTCAGCAACATTACTAAAGGAACAGATTCACAAGGGGATGTTTCTGTTAGATTAGAGCGTGATGGAAAAATAGTGAATGGCAATGGCAGTGATACGGATATTGTTATTGCATCAGCTAAAGCTTATATTAATGCATTGAATAAAATGGTTGTTCAGGCCGATAAAAAACATCCTCAAGGATCGAATGTATAATTCTACATTAATCAATTCATGACCATGCCAAATCAAAAACATTCATCAAGACAACTGCAATACCTTGAGGCAATGGGGATCAATCTTTGGGTTTCTCGTGATTTTCAGGAGACTGATATTGTTGCGGATGTCATAGAGTCAAAGATTGATATCGAGCCAGAGTTATTGCTCGAAGAGCCTGAAAGCAGCGTGGATTTGCCTCAAATAATGACTGAACAATCAACTGATCAGCCTAAAAATACTTTGGATCAGTTGCGTCAGGAAGTCAGTGTTTGCCAAAAATGCCAATTACACTCTGAGCGCACTCAAACTGTATTTGGTGTCGGCAATAGTCAGTCTAATATACTCTTCATTGGTGAAGCTCCAGGTCATGATGAAGACAAACAAGGCGAGCCCTTTGTTGGCAGAGCTGGGCAATTATTAAACTCAATGTTGTTTGCCATTGGTTTAAGGCGAGAACAAATATTCATTGCCAATATACTAAAATGTCGTCCACCCAATAATCGTAACCCGCTGGTTGGGGAAATAGAACAATGCATTCCTTATTTAAAGCAGCAAATAGAACTGGTTAACCCAAAAGTGATTGTAGTGGTTGGTCGAGTTGCTGCCCATGCTTTGTTAAATACTGAGCTACCAATGGCAAAATTACGTGGTCAGCAACACTATTTGCCAGAAACTCAATTGCCCATTATTGTCACCTATCATCCTGCTTATTTACTTCGATCTCCATTGGCAAAACAAAAGTCCTGGGAAGACTTGTTGATGTTGTATGAATTGGATAAAAATTTATTTCAAAGCAAGTAAGAGTATTGACATTTGCGTACGTTATATCGTACTTTTTTTGTGAGAGGAAATAAATATGACCATTCTAAATGCAACGGAAGCCAGATCAAAGTTATATAACCTGATTGATGAAACATCTGAGAGCCACCAACCCATCGTCATTACTGGAAAACGAGCCAATGCCGTATTGATATCAGAAGAGGATTGGAATGCAATTTCTGAGACATTGTACCTTTTGTCCATTCCAAGCATGAGAGAATCAATCAAAAAAGGCATGTCGGAATCTGTCAGTGATTGTTCTGAGGAGCTTGATTGGTGAGTTGGAAATTGGTGTTTACCAAGCAAGCCCAAAAGGATGCAAAAAATCTTTTATCAGCAAATATGAAAGATAAAGCTCAAAAACTTCTAGAAATTATCAAATAAATCCATTTCAAAACCCACCTCCTTGTGAAAAATTGACTGGAGATTTGTTAGGGGCATATTCAAGACGAATCAATATACAGCATCGTCTTGTATATCAGGTTTTAGAAAATGATCAGACTGTAAAAGTTTTAAGAATGTGGTCTCATTACGAGTAAAGAACGGAAAGTTATTTTGTACCCGTTCCTATAAGTAGGTGACCATAATTATATTAACATTTTCACTCAATATTTTCCGCCCTTTGGCACTACTGCTCTGACCGAATAGACCTCTATGCAATCAGAGCAGTAACACCAAAGGTCAAAAAATCTTGAGCGAAAATTTTGTTAAGATAATTATGGTCACCTACTTACG
>JABHHM010000267.1 GCA_018671575.1 Methylococcales bacterium
AAGAATTATCAGAATCTGAAAAAGGCCAACGAATCACTGATCTTTATTACAAACACAGCGAGGAAATTAAACAGTTAATTAAAAAAGATAGACGATTACAATTAATGGGGTTTCGTCTGGTATTAAGAGCAACCAATTCTCTTAAACCAAGACAGATTAAAAAACAAAGCATCCCACTTGATGATCGCTATACAAAAATTGCCAAAAGCTTTTTACAACGAGTGAACGAAGTCGGTAGCGACAGTTTTAAAGCTGATTATCAAGAACTGGTTAAAGTGATAGATTCTTTACATGGACAAACGGTTGAACAACTTAAAAAGACTCTAAAACAATAGCCAATTTAAACTCTCAATAAAAAAAGCCCAATATTCATTGGGCTTTTTTTATGCGATTTCAATCGTAAGAAACGGTCACAAATAACTACCGATTCTCCATCGGTACATACACTCTTTTTTCATGACCACGATAAAGCTGTCTTGGCCGTCCTATGGCTTGCCCTTCCTCACTGATCATTTCCATCCACTGACTAATCCAGCCAACCGTTCTGGCGACTGAAAAGATAACCGTAAACATATTCATTGGAATATTCATCGCTGTTAAGATAATTCCTGTATAAAAATCTACATTAGGATACAGCTTTCTCTTAATAAAATATTCATCCTCCAACGCAATACGTTCAAGTTCCATGGCTATTTTAAATAACTCATTATCCTCAGCACCCAGTTCATGTAAAACTTCATGAGCCGTTTTACGCATGACTTTGGCTCTTGGATCAAAATTTTTGTAAACTCGATGACCAAATCCCATTAACCTGAAAGGGTCTGATTTATCTTTTGCTTTTTTAATATATTCACCAATGCGATCAATACTGCCAATTTCTCTCAACATCACTAGCACAGCCTCATTAGCTCCACCATGAGCTGGCCCCCACAAAGAACTGATTCCCGCAGAAATACAGGCAAAAGGATTAGCCTGAGATGAACCCGCTAATCTAACGGTGGATGTTGATGCATTTTGTTCATGATCGGCATGTAATATCAGTATTTTATCCAGTGCTTTACTAATGACGGGTGAAACTTCGTAATCATCACAAGGCACGGCAAACATCATGTGGAGAAAATTTTCCGTATATTGCAATTTATTTTGGGGGTACATGAACGCCTGGCCGATGGCATATTTATAAGTTGCCGCCGCAATGGTTGGAATTTTAGCCAACATTCGTATCGCTGAAATTTCACGGTGGCGAGGATCATGCACATCCAGAGAGTCATGATAAAAAGCAGAAAGAGCTCCGACCACACCAACCATAGTTGACATAGGATGAGCATCACGACGAAATCCAGAAAAGAACTGCAATAATTGTTCATGAACCATAGTATGTTGAGAAACTACCTTATGAAACCCTTTACACTGTTCCATTGATGGTAATTCACCATACATGAGTAAATAAGATGTTTCCAAAAAGGTACTGTGTTCTGCCAGTTCTTCTATTGGATAACCACGGTATAATAAAATACCTTCAGGGCCATCAATGTAGGTGATATCACTTTCACAAGAGGCAGTTGAACGAAACCCAGGATCTAAAGTAAACAAACCCATCTCTTTATAAAGACTTGTAATATCAACGGCAGGAGGACCGATCGTACCTTCCTTAATAGGCAACTCAAGTTCTTTTCCAGTACGATTATCACGAATTGTTAACGTTTTTTTTGACATTACTCACCTCTTTCATGGAACGCTTAAATTTGGAAATCAGAAAACACTAAGGTAACACGCAATAAATAAACTACCCATATTGCGCAGAATTTTTGTTCGTCTTCGTTTGTTACAAAAATAGGCGTGTAGTCGTTCTACTCAACTATTTTTGTAACAAAGAAGACAGACAAAAAAGTCAGTAAGATGGGTAGTTTATTTATTACGAGTTACCTAAGTATAATGTAAAATTGAAAAAATAAATCAATACATGGTTTTTTATCTATAAGCTGTACCTGAGACGCCTAATACCGAGCCAACTTAAAATTAAAATAACCAGAATGGAATAATTATGATGATGAATAACAACAACCGATATAAATCGTCGTTCTTTTATGAAATGCTGTGACTCTGTGTGATACACCGTCACAGACTGATTAAGATGTAATTGCTGATAATCATCTGATGCAGCCATTTCCCAGATAGTTTTATTGGAATGGGTTAAAAAATAACCAATAAAATACTGATATTCACCAAATATTATCTTATCCACCATTGAAGAACTGCGCTTTATTTGTTTATCAATGATTATTGTCTGATAAATTTCCCCATTGTCTTTCAATTGATTAAAATAATCGCTCGACTTACTTTGAATCAACAGTAACAAAATCATATTGACCAATAAAACAAATAGTAGCAAACCGATACACACTGACACTGTATTACAAACAAGACATAACTTGTGCGTTGTTGTCATTCTTGTTTGATGAATAACCGTTGAACACGATGCCTTACCCAATAACATCCCTAGGAGGCTGTCCGAAAACTCATCTTTCCGCCAATTCTGCGTTAAAAATGGTCTCAAAATGCTCATTTACACACGTAAACTGCGCTTTTTCGACAATTTTATGCCTTGATTTGACGAAAATCTGAGTTCTCGGACAGCCTCCTAGGAGCTTGTCCGAAAACGCAACTTCCTCCCTGAACTGCGTTAAAATTTGGCTTAAAATACTCATTTACACCAGCAAACTGCGATTTTTCGCCAAATTTTGCCTTATTCTGAA